>QHPA01000439.1 GCA_003218935.1 Verrucomicrobiota bacterium | reverse complement strand
AAAAATTTCCAGTGAACGCCGCGCGGTTCAGGTTGGTGGTGGTGCCGCTGGGTTGACTGGTCCAATTCGTTCCATTGGGACTGGTGGCGATCAAACCGTTTTCGCCCACGGCGACGAAGGTGCCATTTCCGAAGGCGACGCCGCGCAGCCATTGGCCGAGCGAGGCCTGCTGCCGTTTCCAGCTCACACCGTCAGTGCTGGTGTAAACCGCGCTATTGTCCCCGACGGCCACCAATGTCTGCGTCGAGGCCGCCACTGCTTCCAACCAGTCGCCCGTCGGGCCGTCGAGCAAAGTGCCAGGCCGGAAATCGGCCACTGAATCCGCGTAAAGCACCACACCGGCTTCTCCCGTGATGACGGTGCGCGGTCCGAAGAAGGCAACGGCCCGCAATGCGTTGGTTACGCCGCTGTCGCGGGGCAGCCACGTGTCCAGGTCGTCGCTGGTATAAATCTGGCCGCGTTCAGCCACCTGCACGCCGAGACCAAGAGCGGGAGAGTAGGCCATGTCCACGATGTTGTTGCCGTGCGGCCGCGGGTTCGACCAGCGCCAACGGAGCGGAAAACCTACCCCGAACGACTTTTGAAAGGGAACCAGGAGGAGGAATCCGATGAGCAAACCCGTGAGCCACTGGCCTTCCCCTCCCACCCGTTTGCTGATCCGATTCATGAGTCCGCTTGACGCTGGACTCTTTTAGCAGATCGGCGTTGAAGAAGCACGTCTTGATTTTTCAGAAGCGACGTTCGTCGTCGGGACCGTCAGGACAAACACGCATCCCGCTGGCGAGTTGGATTTCAATTCCAGTTGGGCGCCAAGGTGATTGGCGAGTTGTTTGCTGATTGCGAGCCCAATGCCGCTGCCGCCTTCCTTGCTGGACCGGCACGGCGCGAACAAATGGGCGGTCAGCTCAGGCAGCAGTCCTGGTCCTTCGTCGCGCACTTCGCACACGATCTGTTCGCCGCATTCCGTCAGCGAAAGCGTCACGGCATCGCCTTTGCGCGTCGCTTGCAGCGCGTTCTGCGTGAGGTTTACCAGGATCAGGGCCACAAGGTTGGCAGCGCGGTTGGGCAGGACAACCTCGCCGTTCAACCGACTGACGAACCTGACGCCGGTCTCGGCCGACAGCGGGCGCACCTTGTCCGAAACCATTTCGGCCAACTCGCTCAGCGCGATTTCATATTCAACGGCGCCTTCCTCTTCGCGGAGGACATTGACAACCTGGTTGATCAGACTTTGCATCCGGCGCGCGGCGATGACGGCTTGTCCCCAATCCGCTTCCGGCGACGCCGCCTCCGGCAGCGCGAGGCCGGACATGAAGTTTTGCAGTCCCGACAACGGGTTTTTCAGTCCGTGGATCAGATGTGAAGTGATCGCGCCGACGGCGGAGGTTTTAGCCACCAGAGCCAGTTCTTGATTGGCTCGCAAAAGACTGCTGGTGCGCTCGGCCAGCAGTTGGTGCGCCTGGCGCAGACGCCGAAACGCCCACGTAATCGTAATCACGAGAATCCCGCCGCCCACGAAAAAGGCGATCAGGCCTTGAAGCGCCAAATGGCGATCGAGCTGTTGAAACTCGGCGGCGATGCCCGAACCTTCAATGTTGAACTGGGCAATCCCAATCAACCGGTTTTCCGCGCCGGCGTGCAGTGGAACGTTCACTTCCAGCAAGGGCATTGTCTTGTCCGGTTCAGGCGCGTCGTCTTCGGGCAGAAACAAGCGCGATAGAGGAACGGCTTGAAGAAAATGGCTGACCGGTTTCAAACGATTGAGGGCCGCCAGATTTTCCGGTTCAAGCGCGCCTTCCCGCACGTCGGGGGGAAACGCCTCGACGAACCTGCCATTCGCATCGAACAAACGGGTCGCCACGACACTTTTGAGCAGCCGCGACGTCTTCAGCACCACAGGCAGCAGGTTGGCGGCATCAGTGATGGGGCCGAGGAGCTCAAGCTCCGGCGCGTCAGCTTCCAATTGCATGATCGCCACCGGATGAAGCACTTTGCCGTCACGGCCGGCGATCTGTTTGCGGATTTCGGCGCGCAATTGCAGGCTGGCGAGCAGGATGGTCGCGGCCAGAATCAACAGGGTAACGCCGATCAAGACCCACGGCAACCGGCGCGAGCGCAGGAACAGTTGTTCGATTTGCGTAATTCTTTCCATGCTTCCAGCCATCGCGCCTTGCTGCGGTGGCCCTTAATTTGCTGCGGCGACGCGAAAATTGCAACGAAAGGAAATACGCATGTCAGCGCGTTTGGCCCGTGATCCCGGTGTCCGTTGAATCGACTTGGGGTCAGTCTCTTAGAACATCCAATTCAACCCGCCCTTCACGGTAGCCACGACATATTGTTCAAATTCCAGGTTGGAGAACACCCGCTCGCGTTCGTATTCCACAAAGATTTTCAAGAAACTGGCGACGCGTCGTTCGCAGCGAAGATCGAAGGCCAACTCCGTGCTCCGACGCTTTGCCAAATCAGTGGCGCTCACGGTCTGGACCGGATAATCGTAACGGGCGACCCTGGCTTCGGCGGAGAGGTCCCAGTTTTTGGTGTGGAAAAGGAGTTGTTCGCCGGCCTGAAGCTTCGTGTAGTCAAAGTATCCGCTGCCGTTGTCTTCGCTTTGTCTGGCGATCAACCTGGTCGTTGTGCCCCAGCGGTTGTTCGCGTCCCAATGATGTTTCCAGGCAAGCCTGGCCTCCTGCTGAATGGACTTGCGTCGGGTGTCGGGAAGGGGATCCCCAACCGCCGAGCGCAATTCCTCGTGATCATAATCGCGTTCCGAGATTTCGTAGCTCACGCTCAGTTCGGAGTTGTGCCCGTAGGATTTGCCCAGCGTCAGCCGCGGTCCGTACTCCCAGTAATCGTCCAACGGCTCCCGATAAAACTGCCGTTTGGCCGGCAGCTCAAGCGACTCCCAGTA
>QHPA01000438.1 GCA_003218935.1 Verrucomicrobiota bacterium | reverse complement strand
TTACCAAAACAACGGAGCCATTTTCATCACCTGGGACGAAGGCACAGGCGGAGGGTTGCAGGGCCCCATCGGCATGATCGTGGTTTCGCCCCTGGCGAAAGGAGGCGGCTATGCGAGCACGAATCGTTACACTCACGCCTCAACGTTGCGCACGATGCAGGCGGTCTTCGGCGTGCAACCGTTTCTTTGCGATGCCGCGAACGCGAGCGACCTGAGTGATTTGTTTCGGACAAACGTCGTCTCAACGAACAGCCTCAGCTTGACCTCGCCCACACTGCTGACCGATGGACGGTTTCGCATTACCCTGGTCGGCTTGACGCGAGGCAGAACAAATGTCGTGGAAGTATCAGCGAACCTTTCAGAGTGGTCTCCCTCGTTCACCAATGTCGCTCAATCCATAACGGCAGGCTTCACTGACGCCACCGGAGACAACGTGCTGAAGCGGTTCTACCGGTTCAGCGAGCTGCCCTGACCCGCGCGCGGCACTGCCCTCACTCTCGTAGAGCCGCAGCCAACTCCTCGCCGAGAGCGGTTGACTCTTTGAGGCCGCGTTTGGCTTCACCCCTGCGCGGAGTCCCGCCTTGGAACGAAACCACCCGAAGGCGGACCTGATCGCCAACCACCTCGGCATAGGCGGCGATCGGACTTTGACAACCGCCGCCCATCGCGCCGAGGAAAGCGCGCTCCGCCGCCACGCACTGGCGCGTATTGAAATGATCCAGCCGCTCGCAGATGACCGCGACGCGCTCGTCGTTTTCGCGGATTTCAATGCCCAGCGCGCCCTGCCCGACGCACGGCAGCATGATCTCGGGTTCTAAAACCGTGGCCAGCAAACCGTCCGGCACAGCGTCCCCCTGCAAGCGGCCTTCGGGCGTGATGCGAAAACTCAAGCGCTCCAGCCCCGCCGCCGCCAGAACCACTGCGTCAATCTCCGCCTGGTCATCCAGCTTTTGCAGACGGGTAACGACATTGCCGCGGATTTCGACTACGTTGAGATCGGGCCGATTCGCGAGTAACTGCGCTTTGCGACGCGTGCTGCTGGTTGCGATCGTCGCGCCTTGCGGCAAGTCCCTGAGCGAAATCTTTGGTTTGAATCCGCGTCGCTCTGAAGGCCGCGACATCCGCCGGGTTACGGCGGTTTTGGCTTCTTCGGCGCCGCGATATTCGGCGTCGCGACAAATCAGCGCATCACGAACGTCCACACGCTTGCTGACGGCCCCCAATTTCAAGCCGGCTGGAAGTTCCGTGGGGAGATCCTTCAAACTGTGAACGGCGAGGTCGGCGCGAGATTTCAGCAGCGCGACTTCGAGTTCCCTGGTGAAAAGCCCTTTTGGCAGAGATTCGGAAGGGTTGGCCAGCGACGCGGTTTGCAGCTTGTCACCTGTGGTCCGGATGATTTTGATTTCGAACTTGAGTTTCGGAAACGCGGCCCGGCATTGGTCGAAAACAAGGTTCGCCTGGGCGAGCGCGAGCGCGCTGCCGCGCGTGGCGATAATAATCGGTCTCGATGCGAAGGACATGCGATCAGATGAAGGGCATGTCAGCGTCACTCATGGCCGAAGGCGGGACGCGAACCGGACGCCAGCCCGGGAGGCTGTTCCGGGTTCAACAGCGCTTTGACCTTCTCACGGATGATGGCTTCGCAACGGACGATTTCCTCGCGCCGCTGTTTGAGGTAATCGTCGGCGATGGCCTGCAAGTGGTCAATGTTGTAGAGGTAAACGTTTTCCAGAAAATTCACCTCGGGCTCGATATCCCGTGGTACCGCGATGTCAATCAGCAACAAAGGCCGGTTCTTGCGCAGCTTCATGAGCGGCTCCAGTTTCGCGCGATCCAGCACGTAATGCGGTGCGGCCGTGCTGCTGATGACGATGTCAATTTTCTGAAATTCACCCGCCCACTCCTCGAAATGAATGGCGCGTCCGCCGAGGTCCACGGCCAGGGCTTCCGCCCGATCATAAGAACGGTTCGAGACGATGATGCTTTGTGCGCCGCGGGCGAGCAAAGCGCGCGCGGTCTTTTCACTGGTGTCACCCGCGCCGATGACCATCACGTGCCGGTCGTGCAGAGCGTTGAAGATCTTCTCCGCCAGCTCTACCGCCACCGACCCCACCGAGACGCTGCCGCGCTGGATGTTGGTCCCGGTGCGGATTTGTTTGGCCACATTGAACGCCCGCTGAAACGCCTTGTTCAATCGGCCGCCGGTATGTTTGTGCTGCAGCGCCAGGTCGTAAGCTCTCTTAAGCTGCCCGAGGATTTCGGTCTCACCCAGCACCATGGAGTCGATGCCGCAGGCGACTTTGAACAAATGTTCGACGCTCTGCGGCTCGCTCAAATTGTAGATCTC
>QHPA01000437.1 GCA_003218935.1 Verrucomicrobiota bacterium | reverse complement strand
GGTCGTCGAGCAAAAGGCCGGCAATGTCAACTGGCAGGAAGTCAACTCACTGGTCCGTCCGGGCATTGTCCGGCTGTTCACCTATCAATGCATCTCGCGCGGCGCCACCGGTCTGCTGTATTTTCTCTGGAGACAGGCGCGCATCGGTTCGGAGAAATTTTACGGCGGCGTGCTGACCCACGACGGTCGCGGTGAAAACCGCGTCTATCGGGAAATCAGCCACATCGGTGATGAGATGAAACTGCTGGCGCCAGTGATCCAAGGCACCAAGGTCGTGGCGGAAACGTGCATTCTCTTCAGCCATGAAAACGAGTGGGCGATGCAACACGGGCCGCAGCCGAACCGGTATTTCAATCAACGCGACCACATTCAACTCTTTTACAACGCGCTGCACGACCGGAACATCCCCGTGGATTTCGCGCGGCCCACCGAGGATTTGTCGAAATACAAACTGGTCATTGCTCCGTCGCTGAAACTGCTGGCCGGCGGCGAAGCGGACCTGCTCAAGCTCTACGTGCAAAACGGCGGCACACTCGTCAGCACGTTCAACACCGGCCTGGTGGACGAACACCACATCGCGCCCGACAACGGCTACCCGCACGACCTGACCGACCTGTTCGGCATGGAGGTGTTCGAGTTCGACCCGTTGCCGCCCGGCGAGGAAAACCACCTCACGTTCAAAGGCGCGTTTCCGACGAGCCACCTCCACCCCGCCAAACTCTGGTGCGACCTCATCGAGCCGAAGGAATGCCAGATTCTCGCCACCTACGCCAAGGATTTCTACGGCGGCCGCCCCGCGATCACCATGAACACCTTCGGCCTTGGCAAAGCGATCTACATCGGCACGATGAGCCACCAGCATTTTTATTACGATCTCATCGTCTGGCTGCGACAGTTGTGCAATCTCTACCCGCTGCTCAAAGTGCCCGACACCGTCGAAGTCAGCCTGCGCCAGAAGGACGACACCAGGATCTATTTCCTCCTGAACCACCAGAATTCGCCGGTGCGCATCCAGTTCTACAAGCCGATGCACGATTTTCTCACCGGCTCCACCTTGCAGGGCAATCACGACCTGCCGCCGCATGGCGTGCTCGTGCTCGACGAGCGCGTTCCGCAAAAAACCGAGCCGGCTTCCTAGCGAATCTTCATCGTCTGAGGCGACGCGTTTGAACTGTCAATGAGCTGAAAACAGGATGAACTTTCCGCCCCGACGCATTCCGCCACTTGGTCCGCCGAAGCCGAGCGCCCGCCAACGCGCGCTGAGCGAATGGCGGGGTATCGATGCGGCGCCACTGGAAAAGGCTCAGGCGTCGCGCGGCAAACCGGTCGCCGATGTCATGCCCGCGGTTTTGAACCGGCTCGGTCTGGACCGCCGCCGCGCCGAGGCCGAAATCGTTCGCGTCTGGAACAATCTCATCGATCCAAACCTCACCGCCCACGCCCAGCCGACTGGATTGAACAAAGGAACTTTGTTCGTCACCGTGGACAGCAGCGTTTGGCTCAGTGAAATCGTGCGGTATCGGCGCAAGGAAATCCTCGACCGTTTGCAACACAGCTTTGGCCGCGATCTCATCGCGCGGATTTCCTTTCGGGTCGGTTAACCGGCGGGGCAATCGTCCTTGCGAGCTCTGGCTCTCTTCACCTCGGCTCCAGCTTGATGTCCAACTTCCCGTCGCGTTCCAGTCGCATGATCTCCGCCGTGTAACCCTGGCGAAACGTCGGATACTTGAACTGATAACCCAGTTCCATCTTCAACCGGCGATTGGAAACCTTCTTTTTCGTCACGCCTCGTTTACGGTCGCCGTTCTCAGGTTCGGCGGCAAACGGCGGCATCCATTTTCCCAGCGTTTCGGAAAGCCAGCGAAAGAAATGGACTTGCGCCACGGGTTCGTCGTCCACGGCGTTGTAAATCTCCCCCGGACGCCCGTTCTTCAGCGCGGCGATGATAATGCCCACCAGATCATCGCGCTGAATCATGTTGATGAGCCGCTCGCCCTGGCCGGCGATTTTCGCTTCGTTCCTGAGGTATTGCAGAAAAAGGCGGCCGCGTCCCGGCCCGTAAATGCCGGCCACCCGCAGGATCACGGCGGGGAACTTGCGCTCGGCCATGGCGCCAAGAAGAAGCTTCTCTGTCGCCACCAAAACCTTGCCCGTCTCGCTGGCCGGTTCCGTCGGACTCGTTTCCTTCACGAGCGCACCGTCGGTCTGTCCGTAAACACTCGTGCTGCTCGTATAAACAAATTTCCTGGGCGGCGCGGGGGCCAGCCATTCAATCAGGTTGCGCGTGCCGTTGAGATACACCTGGCGGTACTCCTCGACACCGCCCTGGTTCGAGGAAACGCAGTTCACCACCCAATCGAATGGAGCGGGCAGTCTGGCGAGCTCATCGGGCCGGGTGATGTCCGCCGCCACCGGTCTGATGCCGGCGGATTTCAGTTCCGCCCCGGTCGCGTTCGTTCGACGCACGCCAAAAACCTCGTGTCCCTGCCTGACGAGTTCGGCTCCCAACGGCAATCCGACGTAA
>QHPA01000221.1 GCA_003218935.1 Verrucomicrobiota bacterium | reverse complement strand
TTGCCATCGCGCAACTCGAACACGCGCTCCATCCGTTTCGACAAATCAGCCGCGTGCGTCACCACAATCAGTGTCACGCCTTCCTCTTTGTTCAACGCGACGAGGAGGTCGGCCAGGTTCTGCGCCGAGGCGCGGTCGAGCGCGCCGGTCGGTTCGTCGGCGAGCAACAGCTTTGGCTGATTGATCATTGCGCGAACGACGGCGACACGCTGGCGTTCGCCGCCGGAAAGCTGTCCTGGCCGGTGCGTGAGCCGCGCGTCGAGACCGACCTTTTCGAGCAATCGTTTCGCACGCTCCGCAGCGCCGTTGCGCACCGCGGTGTCTTTGTTCGCGAGCGTCGGCACCAACACGTTTTCCAGAACGGTGCATTGCGGCAGGAGATGGTGCGCCTGAAAAACAAAACCGATTTGGCGATTGCGCACCGCGGCGAGCCGGGTGTCGTCGAGCCGGCTCAGATCCTCGTCGTCGAGCAGCACCTGGCCGCTGCTGGGACGGTCGAGCGTGCCGATAATGTTCAGCAACGTGCTCTTGCCGGAGCCGGATGGCCCGACGACGGCTGCGGATTCGCCGCGTCCGATCTCCAGCGAGATGCCGCGCAACACCGGCACCGCGTCCGCGCCACCCGGCGACTCGTAATCCTTGGAAACGTCAGTCAGCTTCAGCAATGGAGATGGCATGTCGCAGTTTTAGACGAAAACGCTGCAGGAGTCTCAGATTTTTTTGCCGCGAAAAGCAATGGGCGGCCCGTTGCACGACCAAGCCAATTCGTAATCGGGAGCGGCAAACGGTCTCAACTTTGATTCAACCACCTTTTTGCTTTCATTTCAAACCGCGGTAAAGTTCCTGGCGGCACTGGTTTCACGGGAACACGCAAGGTGAACGCATCTTGAAAGGCCCTTTCCAATCGACTGGCCAACGCGAGTGAATCGGCGCAGCCGGGGACTGGTTCAATTTGCACGCTCAGTTCGGTCAGCGCATGCGCGTGGCTGACCATGACTCGATATTCGGCCACGTCGCCGCAGACGCGCATGATGTCCTCGACCGCGCCGGGGAAAATGTTCACGCCGCGCACGACGATCATGTCGTCCACGCGGCCCAGGATGCCGCCTTCCAGCGTCAGGGTGTGACGGCTGCAGGTGCACGGACTTCCGCGTTCCGCGTTCCGCGTTCCGCGTTTGACCAGGTCGCCGGTGCGATAGCGCAACAGCGGGGAGCCGATGCGGCCAAGCGTGGTCAGCACCAGTTCACCCTTTTGGCCCGACTCGACGGGCTTGCCGGAAGCAGGGTCGATGACTTCTGCGAAATAAGCCGGCTCGAGCACGTGCAACACGCCGGGCTGATCAGGGCATTCGTGAGTGACCGGGCCGGTTTCGGTCATTCCGTGATGGTCGAAGACCCGGGCGCCGCCCCAGAGCTTTTCCAGCCGCACCCGGAGTGCGGGGATGCTGCCGCCCGGTTCGCCGGCGACAACGATCGTTTTGACGCGAGTGTCGCGCAAATCAATCTTCTCTTCGGCGGCAACCTCGGCGAGTCGGAGCGCGTAGGTGGGCGTGCAGCAGAGAATGGTCGCACCATTGTCGATCAGGACGCGCAGCCGCGCCGCGCTGCCCAGGCCGCCGGCGGGAATGCAGAGGCAGCCGATTTGTTGCGCCGCTTCATACGCGAGCCAGAACCCGATGAACGGGCCGAACGAGAACGCGAAGAAGACGCGATCACTCGCAGTCACGTTGGCCGCGCGGAAAATTCCGGTCCAACTCTCGACCATCCAGCTCCAGCTTTCCGGCGTGTCGAGCCAGCGGAGCGGCGCGCCGGTGGTGCCGCTGGTCTGATGAAAACGGGTGTAACGATCGAGCGGAAAGGTCAGGTTCGTGCCGTAAGGCGGATGGGCGCGCTGGTCTTCGTCGATTTCCTGCTTCGTGGTGAACGGAAACGTTTCAGAGAATTCGTGCAGGCTCGCGACTGTCGCCGGCACCCCTGCTTGCGAAATTTTTTTTGTGTAAAACGGGTTGGCTGGAAGCAGCGCAGTGAACAGTCGGCGCAATTGGATCAGTTGTGAAGCGGCGATTGCCGGGCGAGCGGGAAAGGAATCGTCGGCCATCGGACGGCTCACTGTTTGGCAGGCGATGGCGACGGCGAGTCCGGAACGGGTTGAACGGCGGCCTGCTTCGGCCTGGGCGTTGGGTTCGGCTTGTGAAGAGTGACCAGCCCGCCGCCCACGAGAGCGAGGATCATTCCAATATAAAACAGCGGATTGACCTTGCCCCAGTCTATTTCATGGCGAACCAACCAGATGGAAACCAACGCGTTCACGACCGGTGCTCCAGCGAAAACGATGGCCATGACTTCAGGCGGTTTCCCTTTGGCTCCGAACGCGAGCAGCACGCCAAACGCGCCGATGGCGCCGACGATTCCGGCGACCAACGACCACCCCATTCCTCGTCCAGTGTAGCCGCTGAACGCCGCGCCTTTGGCCAGCAACATCGCCAGCGGCGCGAGCACCGCGACAAGGAAATAGGCCACCCCAACAAACAGGAACGCTTTGTAACGCCAGAGCGACGGATCGATATCGACCGCGCCCGGCGGTTTCATGAGTGTCTGGCCCGAATGCAGGAAAACGCCGTAAACGCCCCACGAAAAAACGGTTAAAAATGCGAAGGCCAGCCAGGTCAGGCCGGGAGAATCAGAGTTGGCATTAATCATACGTGTGCGGAGCTTATCGCTGTCGCGGCTTTACTTCAAATGGAATCGAATTAGATTATCCCCGGACTGAATAACCCGGACCACGGGCCGTCTCAAACACTGTGAAACCTTCCATTGCACTTTTGCTCGGATTCCTGTTGCTGGCCGGCTGCGCTACGAGCACGGTCGAATCGCGCAGGAAAGAAAAGCTCGCGGCTTACAACGGTCTGTCGCCCGAGGAAAAGGAACTGGTGGACAAAGGTCAGATTCAGAGCGGGATGAGTCAGGATGCGGTGTACATCGCCTGGGGTCCGCCGGCTCAAATTCTGCAAAACCAAACCGGCAACGGCGGCGTGCAAGCGGTCTGGCTTTACGAAGGCACCACGATGCAGGAGACGCGCTATTGGACGTTCCGCGAAGTGCCTTATCGGGGCCACATCTTTCTGGAGCGTTATCTTGATCGCGATTATGACCCTCGCGGTTACGTCAGCGCGGAGATTGTGTTTAACGGAGGCAAGGTCGCGAGTTGGCGGACGTTGCCGCGGCCGACGTATTGATTCGTTACAGCGGTGAAGAGTTTTCGCAGTTGGCCATTCAACTGTTTCAACGCTTCAACGATTGAACGTTTTAACGCTTCAACCCTTTAACTCTTTCACGAACCACGTCACTTCAACAACTCCGGCGGCGCGACTTCGATTTTTTCCGCGACGGCTTTGGGAATCGGCGCGGCCTTCATCCTGCCGTCTTTGTCGTGCGTAACGCACACGACCGTCAGACTGCCGCGCGCCACTTCCATTGGCGGTGAGGCATTCAATTTGCGAAAACGAAAGACGTAGCTGAGTGATTTCGATTTTTTTTCGCTGACGAGAATGTGAATCTCGATTTCATCCTCGAAACGGAGCGGCTGGAGGTAATCGCACGCGGCGTGCACGCGCGGCCAGCCGACCGGCGGATCAAATCTGTTCATCACCACCGAGAACCCCAGCGACCGGAAAAGGCCATGCTCCGCCGTTTCCATGTAACGGAAAAAATTCGCGTAGTGGACGATGCCGGCCATGTCGGTGTCGGAAAATTCCACGCGGCGGACAGCTTTGAATTCGTAGGCCATGACGGGATTTTAGATTTGCGATTTGCGATTTGCGAATTGAAAAGCGTTTTCGGCTTCGTTGAACCCGGGCCGTTGCGAGGAGAGTTCCCGGAAGACATTGATGACCTGCTCTGCCATCCGCTCCGCGGTGAAATCCTGCGAGACCACTTTGCGCCCGGCTTCGCCGAGCGCGTTGAGTCTTTCAGGATTCGACAAGAGTTGCTCAACCGCGTCCGCCAAGGCTCTTACGTCGCCCGGCTCGTAGAGCACGCCGCCGCCGGTCCCTTCGATCAGTTCGGGAAACGAGGCGGCGCGTGGTTGCACGACCGGCACGCCGGCCGCGAGCGCTTCGACAACGTATAAACCGAACGCTTCGCCGTAAAGGGCGGGGACGGAGAAAACGGTCAGCGACCGAAGAAAATCCAACTTCGCCGCCCGGTCGATGTTAGGATGGAACTCCACGTCGTGCAAAACGCCGTTTGTTTTCAATCGTTCGCGCAACGCATTGACGAAAGGTTCCTCTGACGGGCCGCAGCCGCCACCCACGCGCAACTTCAGATCCTTGGTCCGCTCGTGGCGTTTCAGCAGGATGAATGCTTCAACCAGTCGGTCCAAACCCTTCTCGCGGCACATGCGGGCGAAATAGCCGAGGACCGGCGCGCTGCGCTGTTCCGCGTTCCGCGTTCCGCGTTCCGCGTTTTTGTCGTAGCCTTCAAGATTGATCCCGTTGAAGACGACGCGCACGCGGTCGGCGGGCAGATTGAGTCGTCGGCGCATGAGATCGCCGAAGTAACGGCTCGGCGCGATGAACAGGTCCGCTTTCGCTGCGCGCCCGGCCAACGTGTTCCAGGCTTCATCGCGTTGCGCCTGCGGCAGTGAGTCGAGAAAGTAATCCTCGCCTTGCAACATGCAGACGACCGGCGAGCGCAGTTCCTGTTTGAGCGTGCGCACCAGGCCGGCGAGCAGCGCGTTCGACAGGCAGATCACGTCGGGGTGCGGTTTCTGCTTGAGCCAGGCAATCAGTTCATGCAGTTCGCGCGCCTGTTTGCCTTCCTCGCCGCGGAGCATGGAAATGGTGAGTTCGCCGAGTTCCTCGGCGCGCGTCCTGGCCGCCTTGCCCGCCGCCCATTTCAACAGCGCTGGTGACTCCAGCAGATGATGCAGCCATTCGGGCGCGCGCCGAAAGAAGGACAATTTTTGTTCGAGATAAACATTGATGCCACCGAAGAAAATCGGCGTTCCGGCGCTTTGGTCCTCTTCGTCCAGTGTCATGGGCAGATAGAGGGGCACCATTAGAACCTGATGGCCCTGCTGGCGCAGCGCGGCCACGAGCGCGTTGTCACGGAAACAATTCCCGCAATACATTCCCCCGGCGCCAGGGGTAATCTGGACGATGTTCATTTCAATCGTTGAATCGTTAAACAGTCAAATCGTTACAACGGTGTAACGTTTTAACGATTCAACGTTTTAACTCTTTATCGCCACGCGTGATTGCATTTCCGTTTTGGGATCGGCGAGCGGCTGGCCCAGCGGCAGTGACTCAGGCACCGACGCGAATTCTTCAATCGCCGTCCACAGCCGCGAAAAGTCCTTGTTCACGTCGCCGCTCAAACAATCCGTGACATCCCCCGCGAGGTCGGGATGCTTGTCGGTCAATTCGCGAAAGCTGAAGTTTGGATTGTAGAAAGCGTACACCAGCTTACGCATGTTCTCGATGCCTTCGCGCAGCTTCGTGGCGTAATCGGCAAAACGCTGCGTCGAAAAATCGCGCGCGACGAGCGCCTCGTGCACCGCGTCGCCGGCCATCACGCCGCTCTTCAGTGCGAGCATGACACCTGATGAAAAGACCGGGTCAAGAAAACAATACGCGTCGCCCACGAGCAAGAGACCTTCGACGCCGCAGTAGCGCGAATGAAACGAGAATTCGCCGGTGATGTAGTAAGGACCGAACTGCGTGCCGCAGGAGAGGTATTCCTTGATCCAGAGGTTCTGCCCGATTTCGCGCTGAAAAATTTTCTCCGGTTCCTTCACCCCCTCACGCGTGAGATATTTGCCCTCGGCGACGACGCCGACGCTGACAATGTCGTTGTGCAGCGGGATGTACCAGAACCAGCCTTTCTCCGGCACGAACGCCACGGTCGTCGTGCCGGCGTCGATGCCTTCGTCGCGCTTCGCGCCTTTGTAGTACGTCCAGACAGCGACCTTGTGCAATTCGGGGTCGCCGACGCGCCAGTTGTGTCGGACGGCGCAGAAGGCCTCGCGACCGGAACAATCCAGTGTGATGGGCGCGCGATATTCCGTGATTTTCCCGCCCTGGTGCTGCGCCCGAACGCCTACGACGCGTCCGCCTACTTTCATGAGTTCCTTGACGGTCGTTTCCTGCTTTACTGACGCGCCCTTTTCGCGGGCGTTATCGAGCAACATCACGTCGAATTCGGAGCGCAGCACCTGCCAGGTTTGAGCGACGGTGTCGCGGTCGTATCGGGTGAAAAAGTAAAACGGCTGCGATGCTTTGCCCGAGGGCGCGACGAACTGGACGCTGTATTTTTTGATGAATGCGGATTTCCGCATCTTCTCGATCAGACCGAGCCGTTGCAGCGGATGGAAAGTGAAGGGCAGCAGCGATTCGCCGATGTGGTAGCGCGGAAATTTTTCGCGTTCGAGCAGGAGGACTTTGTGGCCGTGTTCAGACAGCACCGTTGCAGCGGCCGAGCCGGCTGGTCCGCCGCCGATGATGAGAGCATCGAAGTTTTCAGTCATGATCGTCGTTCAAATTACCACAGATGGACGCCGACGAAGGCGGAAACCAAGAACGCATTTGCGCGAAGCCGGGAGGTTTCCGAGAACGAACCGGGCTGCCCTCGAGTTCAGGGTCATTCGCGCAATTCGTGACTTGTTTTCCGTTTTCAATCCGTGTCCATCCGTGTTGATCCGTGGTTAATCACTCCTGCGACGGCGGCAAAATTTCCACAATTTCCGCCAACGGCCGCTCCTGGGGATCGAACAGCGTATTGCGCCGGCCATACAGCACGTGCGCGCCGCTCAACTGCAGCGCTTGATTAATGAATTTGTCCGAGGCCAGCCGCAGGATCGCCTTGGGCCGGCTGCTGTGCTTGATGCTGCATTCCTGCATGATGTGGCCCAGCGGGCGCCGCTCTTCCAAAATTTGCTCCCGCGCCTCCGGCTTGAACAGATTCAGATTAATCTTGATCGCGCCGAATTCCACCGGTTCGTCGCTGCCGTCGAGCAGCAGCACGACTTCGCGAAAATATTGGTCACGCTTCCGCCGCCGGCCCAACAAGCGCAAATGAATGTCGCGCTCGTGAAAGTTCTCCAGCGTGGGCGTCATGTCGTGATGGTGCACGAGCAATCGTCTGTAAGGCTGCGGCACAGCTTCGCCGTCCACCTCTTCCAACGGCGGCAGGGTCAAACCCATCTGGGCGTAAAACTCGTCCAGCGGGTGGGCCATGGGGGTCGGACGAGCCTGGGTGACGGAGGGAGTCGTCATGGTTGATGGTTCATTTTATGATATTTGCTCCACCCCATTCGCCGAGTTTGCCTGTGTCGGGAGCATCGCTGTGGGATGCACCATTGAAAAACTTCAAAACATAGAGGGAAGTGTAGCGAAGGTTTGGATCAGGACCATGTTCCAATACCCTTGCCTGAGCCAAAACAGACTCCTCTCCCCTCTCGGCAAGTGCCCTTAGAGAACTCTCAACATTGAGTCGAACCGATGGATCCAAATCGGAAACTGCACCCCAGAGCATTTGCGCTGCCTGGGGACCACACTGTTTCATTTTTCCGAGACTTCGAGCTGCGGCGCGACGCGCCGCAACATCGTTTCCTCTAATCGCCTTCCGCAGGACCGGCAGAGAACCCGGTCCAATGGACGCGAGTGCATCCGCAGCGCCATCGGCCGTGATCGGGTCCGCAAGAAGCTCTGTTAACCGAGGTAGCGCGGGTTTGGCTTCGGGACCCAAAATTTCGAATGCTCGTTGAGTCCAGATTTTTTTTTGCAAGGATTCTAACTCTTTTGAAAGGCCACTTCCGGTGACGGCCGGGCGTCGGAGAACATTGGTTGTGAACCAGTCCCTAAGCGGTTGCGTCAATAGTGGCCTCTGCGGCTCAAGCTGATTCAGAAGAAATGGCACACATTTCACACCAAGCGTGGCAATGGCGGTCGCTGCTTGCGCCCGTTCTTCCTCCGGCCATCCCCAAATGAGTTTGGGAAGCCATTCGCTAAGGCGGCGTCCTAGGTAAACCGGGTCAGCCGATCGTTGATACTGGAAAGTGAAGTCGATCAACGCGACGAGCACGACCGCAAAAACGATTTTTTTGGCCGAGAGTTTCATTTCTGCTGGTCGCTCTTGGACGCAAGGTCGGTTAGCTCATACATAACGATTGGTTCGATGTTGCGGCAAAAAGAACTCGTGCAGCAGCCGGTCCACTTGAAGTAATCCTTCACGGTTGAGCAGCACTTGGTCACCTTCGAGCGTCAGGAATCCCCAACCCTTCAATCGTTGCAGCGGTTCGGCGAACCGTTTCGTCGGATCGACACCGAACTTGTTGCGAAAATAAGCGAGACTGAGATGGCCGAGCTTGAGTTGCAGAATGAACTCGCGAATGAGCCGTTCATCGTCGTTTGGCGTCAGCGCCCGGTAAATCGGCAATTTGCCCTGCTGGATTTGCGTCACATACGGATCGAAGTCCGCGTGATTCTGATAATGCACGCCGCCGATGTAGCCGAACGATGCCACGCCCACCGACAGCAAGTCCGCGCCTTCCCAAAGCCGGTCGCGATAGACGAACTTCGTCTTCGCCTTGTTCTTCACCGCGGTGTAGGCGCTGGCGACCGTGTAACCGGCCTTTTCGAGTTCGGCGAACGCGTAGTTGACCCAGCCGCGTTTTGTGTCCCAATCCGCAACCGGCGCGACGAGTTTGCCCGCGGCCTTCATCCGCTGGTAAATCGTCGTGTTGTACGGAATCTCCATCTCGTAGACCGTCACGCTGTCCGGGGACAATTCGATGGTTTTGCGCACGCACTCGCGCCAGTTCGCCTCGGTTTCCTCCACCATGCCGGCGATGAGGTCGATGTTGATTTGCGGAAAACCGATTTCACGCGCGAAGGCGTAGGCGCGGGCGATTTCCTTGCTGTGATGCGCGCGGCCGTTGATTTCGAGGATGTGGTCGTCGAAATTCTCGACACCGAGGCTCAAGCGCGTGACGCCCATTTCGCGAATCGCCTTGAGTTTGTGGTCGGTGAGCGTGCCCGGTTCGCACTCAAACGTAACTTCCTCGGCCTCGTCCCACGGCAGCAGCGACTTCATGCCGCCGGTCAGATGTTTGAGCTGGTCCACCGAGAGATAGGACGGGGTGCCGCCGCCGAAGTAGATGAAGTTCGGCTTGCGCCCGCCGATGAACGGCTTCGAGGCGTAAAGCGCCAACTCCGCAACCACGGCGTCGATGTAACTCTTGATCGCGGCAGAGTCCTTGTCCGTATAGACCTTGAAATAGCAGAAGTGGCAGCGCTTCCGGCAAAATGGAATGTGAACGTAGATGCCAAGTGTAGTTCCGCGTTCCGCGTTCCGCGTTCCGCGTTGAGTTGGCGGGCGCTCCATCGCGGAATACACGTCGGGCACAAACTCCGGTTTCCAGAACGAAAACGGAGGGTAATTCGAGACAAAATAATTGCCGACCGTCGTCTGTTTTTCCAGCGGCGGGGCTTTAACTGGCTCGTTTGTCAATGTCGTGCTCATGTGCTGAATCGATGAATTGTTAAAGGGTTAAATAGTTAAATCGGTTCTTCTGATTCAGTTAATCGCTTAACGCTTCAACAATTAGACTTCATTTGACGCGCTTCGGTCCGAAGCAATAGACAATGCCATCGTCCGATCCGATCACGATTTTTCCGTCCGACACGGCAGGTGAACTGCCGACGGGTTTGCCGATTTCGTACGACCAGAGTTTTTCCC
>QHPA01000506.1 GCA_003218935.1 Verrucomicrobiota bacterium | reverse complement strand
GCTCACCGTGACGGTGATCGTCGCGGTGCCGGATTGATTGGCGGCGGGGGTCACAGCAATGGTTCGATTGCCTCCCGATCCCGCAAAGACAATGTTTCCATCGGGCACCAGCGTCGGATTCGACGAACTCCCGCTCACGGACAAGCTCCCCGCCGTCAGCTCCGCATCGGCCACCGTGAAGCTGATAGCTCCGGTTTGCGTGTCCTCATTAATTGTCCGGCCCGGTATGCTCGAAATCGTCGGCGGTGTATTATTATTCACCCCCGGAACGGTGTAAGTGATCAGATTCGAAGGCAGACTTTCCACTCGTTGTCTGTTGTACGCTGTAACGAAGAAAAACTCGGTCGAGCCCGCAACCAGGTTTGAAACGGTTCCTGCCGTCTGATACCCCGCGTCAAGGGAATTGGTCAGGTTTCCCCCAACGACGCCGTAGTAAACAAAATAGCCGCCTACACTGCTATCAGGGCTTGGATCCCAAGCCAGGGTAACACTCTCACCAGCTTGAGCTGGCGAACTCGAAGCTGCCAACATCAGAATGGCGCAGAGAGTTCCCAGCCGCCTAATCATCGAGGGCCCGTCAATACACTACTGACAGAAGGAAAAGGCGGTGCGTTATGAATGAATTTGCTCTTGTGTCCATGAGTTCTTTAAGAGAACCATTTTCGTTAACCTGTTGAACGCAAGCTTGTTGGCTCATGTCAACCCGGCGTGCAAAGCCAGTTCTCTTTAACAACCAATGAATACTTGTGCTTCAAAGATTCCAATCAATGTCTGGGTTTCACCCCCCGCTCGATATCTCCCAAAAAAACTCGAGCGGTGGGCGCTTGATTGTCCACGTGCGCACCAAAAATGGATTTGGGCGACCTGGAATCCAATAATTATACAACAGCGTCGGCAGTCAACGGCGTTGTTTAAAAGTTATTAACATGCCCCGGAAGCTATCGAAGTAGCGAACTCCGAACCGAGAATGCGATGATGCAGGTTCAGGAGATTGATGCGCTGGAACTGCCCGAACTGGCGCCGTACCGGACAATGCGCCGGCAGTTGGAGCATCGCCAGCGGGGGATCTTTGTCGCCGAGGGCGAAAAGGTTGTTCGGCGACTATTGGAAAGCGACTTCACCGTGCTCTCGCTGCTGCTGCCGGGAACATGGTTGCGGAAATATGAGCCTTTGATTCGCTCGCGGCCGGAAAAGGTGCCGGTTTACATCGCCGAAAAGAGCATCTTGGAGCAGCTTACCGGGTTTTCGATGTTTCAAGGGGTGCTGGCCGTCGGCAAAATCCCCAGGGCGCATACCGTGGAAGCCGTATTGCAGCGGAGCGTGCGACCTTATCTTTTTGCGGCGGTAGAGGGACTGAGCAACGCGGAAAACGTCGGCGCGATAGTGCGCAACTGCGCGGCGTTCGGCGTGCAGGCGCTATTCGTCGACAGCACGTCGAGCAGTCCATTTCTCCGGCGCGCGGTGCGGAGTTCGATGGGCGCGATTTTTCGATTGCCGGTGGTGGAGGGTGTTGACCTCGCGCAAACGCTGGACGCACTGCGCTCGCGAAACGTCCGCTGCCTCGCGGCGCATCCGCGCACGAACAACCGCACCTTGTCGGAGGCCAGGTTTTGCACGGATTGTTGCGTCGTGTTTGGCAGCGAAGGTTGCGGCATTTCCGACGACGTGCTTGCCGCGTGTGATGAAGCGGTCGCCATTCCGATGGTGTCGGGCGTGGATTCTCTGAACGTCGGCGGCGCTGCGGCGGTGTTTCTTTACGAAGCCAGTCGACAGCGGGTCAAAACTTGAGCGGGCCGGAGCGCCCGCTGGCGCTGCTATCAAAGGGTTAGGAGCGTCGCCCACGCGCCAAAGACCGGGCCCGCCGCAAAAATGTCTTTCAAACAAAGAAGAGACGGCGTATAAATGAGGAATTCTCCAGGCTTGTCGCATGGTTGGCCAACCCGTGTCGTTGACGCCGAGCCGGATGAGGTTCATGATGCTAATTGGAAAACTCTTGCAGAGACGGGAGGTCAAATTTCTCGCGGTAATCCTGGCGATGTTGAGTTCAGCCTCCGTTGTGTGCGCGGCTGTGATTGTCACGTTGGAGTGGGACCCGAGCTCGGACACAAACGTCGTCGGTTACGTCCTCTATAACGGCGTAACTGACGCGAGCTACATTAATAACACGGACGTCGGCAATCAAACCAGCGCCACACTTACAAATGTGCTTGAAGACGTGGCGAACTTTTTTTTTGTCACTGCGTATGATTCTAACGGAGTCGAAAGTGTTCCCTCGAACTTGATTGGCACTAATTTTCCGGGGACCTATCCATTTCCGACGATTTCCGCCATTCCTGATTATCACATTGACGAGAATTCATCCGTGGGTCCAATTTTTTTGACCAATGGCGACGCCGCATTCATCCCGGCCAACCTGGATATCCTGGTGAAATCTTCAAACCCAACGCTGGTTCCCGACGGGAATATTTTATTGGGCGGTTCGGGCTCCAACAGAACCATGACCGTGGTACCTGCCATCGACGAAGCTGGCCGCGCGATAATTACCTACACCGCCTCTGATGGCATTTCAAACGCGAGCACAAGCTTCCGGTTGACAGTGACTCCCACCGCCCCGTCCAGGTTTATCTATCGGATGATCGAAGCCGAGTCAGCCGCACTGGTTTCTCCCATGGCCGTTGCCTCAGACCCGAACGCAAGCGGGGCTCAATTCATCGAGTCGTCCGCCGATGAGCTAGGCACAGCTACATTTCCCGTGGACATCCCGGTCTTCGGTGTTTATTCCATCTGGTGCCGGGTACTTTCAGCTAATGACAGCCGGGATTCATTTTACGTCTCCGTGGACAGCGGAGCTGAAGACATCTACGATACCGCTCAAGGCACGTGGATAAATGCATGGCAGTGGACGGTCCTCAACGGGCGCGGAGGAACTAATTCGGCCGACCCGTTAGTGATCAACCCTCGGACATTTCTGTTAAGCGCGGGATCGCACAACATTACCTTCCGAGGGCGCGAGGCTGGCACCGGGTTCGATCAAATGCTCGTCACGAACGACCCCAACTTCGTTCCGGATGGTCTCTATTCCGTCACAAACCCACCGATCAGGCTTGTCTATTTGCCGGTCGAAGCCGAGTTGGCGACTCTTGTCCCTCCGATGGCAGCCTTGCCCGATACCAGTGCCTCGGGAGGACAATTTATTGCCACGACCGCTGCCGGCTCAGGAACCGCAACTTTCGCTGTGGACATCCCTGTCGCTGGCGTTTACCTGATCTTGTGCAGGGTGCGTTCGCTCGATCCATCACATGCCTTGTTCGTAGTTTCAGCAGATGATGCAGCGCTGGACATTCTGGACGCGTCTCAAGGCGCCTGGACAGATGGTTGGCGATGGACAATTGTCAACTGGCCTGGA
>QHPA01000220.1 GCA_003218935.1 Verrucomicrobiota bacterium | reverse complement strand
CAGCGTCTCGGCGCGCAAGGCGCTGTTCCTCGATGAAAGCGCGCACGACTGGCGGCTGGTAAAGCTTGGCCGCGAGTTGGGCTGGAACGGCGTTGCGCTCAAAACTTGCAAGACGCAAACCGGCGCGTTGCTCAGCGCGTGTTGGGCCAAAGCGCACGGCATGCAGCTGATGGTGCAGGACCTGACGAATCCGATGCTGGCCCAAATCCCGCACCTGCTCCTCGCGGCCCACGTCGGCACCATCATGGGCGTGGAGACCAACGCGATGCAGTTTTATCCCGATGCTTCAACCCCCGAAGCGGCCGTGCATCGGGGCATCTACCAGCGGCGCGAGGGAATGGTTGATCTTTCGACGGTGCATGGACCCGGGTTTGGTTATCGCTTGAATGAAATCAACCGTCAGTTGCCGCGGCCTGCCGCCGAGTTCCAAGTCTGACTTGCGGGTTCGCGTCCCCTGGCATTACTAATAAGGCAGCAAGATAGAACACAGAATTATGAGCCACGAAGAGGCACAAAAAGCACGGAAGCTGAATTTTTTGCTCCTTTTTGCGGCCATCCTGATCCGCTCAAAATGTACCGCATCCTGCGGTATTCCCAGTAACTGGCGCGTCCAGGCATGAAACTACGACCTTCAACTATCGCCTGCACTGGTTTGATGGTTTGCGCGACTGTTCTCCACGGGGCAGCGCCGGAGGCCGATGAGGTTGCCGCCGTGCGTCGCAGCGCCGACGCCTGGCGCGCGGAGCATCGCATCATTGATTTGCATCAGCACATTGAGAACACGCCGGAACGGCTGGCGCGCGCCGTGCGGATCATGGATCTCGTCGGCATCGGTATTGAAGTCAATCTGAGCGGCGGGACGACGACGCACGAGCAGGGCAAACGCTCCGAGTTCGAGCGCAACAAAGAACTCGCCGACAAACTTTTCCCCGGCCGCTTTATGCATTACATGAACCTGGACTACGCAGGCTGGGACCAGGCTGATTTCTCCGAGCGCGCGGCCAGACAAATCGAGGAAGGACATCGGCTGGGCGCGGCGGGGTTCAAGGAATACAAGCGGCTGGGCCTTTACCTGCGTGACGGCTCTGGCAAACTCATCAGGATTGACGATCCGAAGCTCGACCGGGTCTGGAAACGCTGCGGCGACCTGGGCATGCCTGTCTCCATTCACGTCGCTGATCCGAAGGCGTTTTGGCTGCCGTACAACGAACAGAACGAACGCTGGAAGGAACTGAAGGACCACCCCGCCTGGTGGTTCGGCGACACAAACAAATATCCGTCACACGAAGAATTGTTGGCCGCGCTCAACCGGGTGATCGCGCGTTACCCGGAGACGACGTTTGTTTGCGTCCACTTCGCCAACAACGCCGAGGACCTCGACTGGGTGGAGCAATCGCTCGACAAATATCCGAACATGATGGCTGACCTGGCGGCGCGCATTCCGGAAATTGGCCGGCACGATCCCGAAAAAGTCCGTCGGCTCTTCATCAAGCATCAGGACCGGATTTTCTTCGCGACCGACTTCCAGGTTTATGACCGGTTGACGCTCGGTTCGGGCGGCAGTGGTCCGCCGCCGACTGACGACGATGCGGTTGCATTCTTTGAGAAGCACTGGCGCTGGCTGGAGACCAACGACCGGCAGATCGAACACATGACGCCGATCCAGGGCGATTGGAAGATCGATGCCATCGGTTTGCCCGTGTCCGTGCTCCGCAAGGTCTGCTTCGACAATGCGCGCCGGCTGCTCGTCCGCTCGCTGCCGCTTCCGGTGTTGAAAGCGGTACGCGTCAAAAAGGACTTTCGCCCGGACGGGCGACTGGATGAGCTGGTCTGGCGGCTTCCGGCGCCGGTCCGGCTGGAGTGCCAATTGCGCGACGGTGTGGCGCGGCCTGAAATTTCGACGACAGTGCGAGCGCTCTGGTCGGATCGCTATTTATATCTGGGCTACGAATGCCCGTTTACGGAACGGACGACCTTTAGTCCGCCCGCGTTGACCAAGGAACGTTTTGGGCTTTGGGAGAAGGACGTCGTCGAGGCGTTCATCGGCAGCGATTCCAACAATCTCAAACATTACTTTGAGTTCGAGGTGTCGCCCAACGGCGAACGAATTGACCTTGAAATAGGCGGCGCGACGAAAGATCTGGAATGGAACAGCGGTTTTGAGTCGGGGGTCAAGGTGGATGAGAAAGCCAAGGTTTGGACGGCCGAAATGCGAATACCGTTGGGGGCCCTGAGTTCTGTGACCCCAACCACAGGGACGCGGTGGAGAGTCAACTTGTATCGGCACGACATTGCCCATCGGGTTTTCCTGGCCTGGAGTCCCACCACGACCGCGACGGCTCACACACCGGAAAAGTTCGGTTATCTGGAGTTCGGAGAGTGAAGCAGGAGCACAGGGCCTTGTCCGCGAGTTGTTGGACAGCGGGAAAGGGGTGAAGGGACTGGTTCCTGGGAAGCTCCCTTTCGTTTTCCCTATGCGTTGAGACCATATGAAACCACCCCCTCACCCGCTCTTCGGGCACCCTCTCCCCCTCGGAGGGGGAGAGGGACGGGGTAAGGGGGCGGTTCATGGAGAGCGAACACCTCCAAGAATTGGACGTGAGTTGGGGCCATGAACGGTGGGGCGAGACTCCGTCGAGCCCTAATTTGTATCCATTGGAGATCAGGGCTCGACGGAGTCTCGCCCCACCCGGTTCATGGAGAGCTCCCACGACCTCACCATCGCGCATCCGAACCATGAACCGATCACGACGAACTTTTGTCGCATATGCGACAAAAGATTGCACCGATGGAGACGCCGGTTCATGGAAAGGAACAGCTCCAAAAATTGGACGTGAGCCGGTCGGACTCCTCTGGCCGGGAAAAACGAGTTGACAAAAGCATTTTATACTGTAATTTCTGTAAGAACAGAAATATATGAAACACCTGTCACCCGTCCAACAGAAATTCGTTCTCCACTGGGGGGAAATGGGCACGCGCTGGGGCATCAATCGGACGGTAGCCCAGATTCACGCGCTGCTCTACCTCTCGGAAAAGCCGCTCAACGCGGAGCAGCTTGCGGAAACGCTCAACGTGGCGCGATCCAACGTCAGCACCAGCCTCAAGGAGTTGCAGGGGTGGGGGATTGTCAAACTCGTTCATATCATGGGCGACAAGCGGGACCATTTCGAGTCAATGAAAGACGTCTGGGAGATGTTTCGTGTCGTGCTGGATGAGCGGAAACGCAGGGAAATCGATCCGACGCTGAGGCTGTTGCGGGATTGCATCGCTGAAGCGGCCAAGGACAAGGAAACGGATGCCTACACCGAAGAACGGTTAAAAGCGCTGCGGGACTTCTTTGAAACCACGACTTCGTGGTATGCGCAGGCACGCCAATGGCCCACGAAGGCCATGATGAAGTTCATCCAGCTCGGCGACAAGACCCTGAAAACATTGCGATTGGGACGTTAATTTTTTTGGCACTGCATTTCTGTGAATACTGAAAAGACAGATAAGACCGCTCTCACCCTTCGTTCGCCGATTGTTCTGGGTCTATTTTACATTCATCGGTCTGACACTGCTGAGCTTCGGCGGCCTGACGTTTTTCTATGCCCCGGCGATGGCCTCCGGCGAGCCGTTGGCCCGCGCGCTCTGCGTTTTCCTCGCCACATTCTGGATACTGCGGCTGATCGTTGCGGTGTTCGTCTTCGATGTCCGTCCGTATCTGGCCAATTGGTTTTACCGGCTGGGGTATTACCTGACTACAGCCGTTTTCATTTACCGGCTGCCATTTACGCGTGGACCGAATTACAGCAGCAGCCACTGGCGCGGACGCCTGGACCGGACACTCATTCACCTGGCTTTGCTCCTGACTTACGGCGGACTTGCAGCGGTTTATTTGACGGCGGCATTCCGCGTTTGAAACGACAACCCGCGCGATCGGCGGGAACATGAATGCCCCGCCTGATGAATGGCTCAAACCAGCGCAGCGATGCTCTCCGTGAAACGCGGCGAGACAACCTGCTCTCGCCGCCGTTTGAACCGCTATTCTTTGGCGATTGGGCGCATGCCCTGTTCATCCATTACGAAGTGGACGCGGCAGTTCTGCAAAACGAAGTGCCGTTTGAACTCGATTTGTGGAATGGCAAAGCGTTTGTGAGTCTCGTCGCGTTCAGTATGCGCCGGCTGCGGCCGTGCTCCGGCGGGCGGCTGGGGCAACTGCTGTTCAAGCCGATCGCAAGCACGCGTTTTCTCAATGTCCGAACCTACGTCAGGCATCGAAACGAGTCGGGCATTTATTTCATCGCCGAGTTTCTGTCGAACCCGCTCTGCGTGCCGCTCGGGCCGCCGACCTTCGGCTTGCCGTACCGATTTGGACGTCTGGTTTACAGGCACAGCCCGGAAGACGGTATCATCGGGGGAACAGCTCAGGTGGCCGGAGGTTCAAAATTGTTTTCCTGGCAGGCGGCGCTCGCGCCACACGCCGGGTTTCAGCCGTGCAAACATGAAACGCTCGACGTCTTTCTGTTGGAGCGGTACAGCGCGTTTACGTGTTGCCGGAACAAACGCCGCTGCTTTCGCATCTGGCATCCTCCCTGGCCGCAGACGCCGGTCGAGGTTGCGTTGCAGAACGAAGAATTGCTGGCGACGACCGGCGAATGGATCAACCGCGCCCGTTTTAGCGGCGCCAATTATTCGCCGGGTGTGAGCGATGTTTGGATGGGGCGGCCAGAGCGGATACATTACCCCGAACGCAAGAGGCGGTTGATGGTCTTCTTCGATGTTTGATTCCCGGATTGGTTCAGCGTTGACCGTGGCTGGATTTGGATGAACATAGGCCGCGCCTTGAATACCGCGGCGCATGTTTGCTTCAGACTGTGGTGCACGTTGGTTGCTTACGCTTTGCTCGCGCAGTTTCGGCAGAGTCATCTGGCCGCCGCCGTCGCCAACCCTGAACGCGATCCAATCGATCAACCCTTCCGGCGCGCGCCGATGGCCGAGTCGTCGCGCAGCATCGTGATTCCGCTGGCGACGAATTTGCACCTTGCGTTCGACGCACATCTATTACGGACACATACCGTGTGGACCGGCGCAGGCTTAAACCTTTTGGGCCCGCCGTACACCGGGCAGAAAAGTCCGTTTCTTTGCAACTTCAACGGACAAACACTCTGGGGTAATCCGCCCGTATTTCCCTGGCGGATCGGCAGGCGAGCGCAGAAGGACCAATTCCAGAGGCCGGAAAGCGCCCGCTTCAAAGGGACCAGCACCAAGAGCGGCGCGATCACTCTCATGTACGAACTGGCAATGGAGGAGGGGAAAGCCGTGCAGATTTTTGAAGCTCCCCGACGGGAAATGATTGGAAATATGGCCGCCGTCGTCCGCCGTTTCCAGATCAGCCCCTGCGACCAAGACCTGTTTTATCTCGCCAACGTCGCGATGAACAAAGCGTGGTTACCGGGCGATTCGAGATCGGCCATGACGGTGCAAATGAATGCAGGTTATCTGACACTCATCTTGCGCGGCAACGGGCCACTGGAATGGTGGCCCAGCCAACAGGAAGTGGATTACCCGGTATTGTTGCAAACGGAGAAGGACGGCAAAGGCCCGGACAGCGCCGTGAAGACGAATCGCGTTGTCGGGATGGAGTCGCGTGCCTGGCTGCGGATTCCGCCACACACGAAAGAGCTGGCGTTTGAGGTCGTCACACTTGCCTCATCCGAGCGAATCGCTTCCGAAACGTTGAACCGAATCGTCGGAGCGGCCGTCGCGCCGGCCAACATGTCGTCGGTGACCAGCGCCGAGAAGGATTCCAAGGCTCCCCGCGCGAAGGTTTTTGCCGGCGACACCGCGGCTGCGCGACGGGAAAGCGGTGATGAATTCTATCGAATCGAACACTTCCCGTTGCCGCGCGAAATTGATTTGCTGGTCGGCGGGATGGACTGGCTCGGCAACGGCGACCTGGCGGTCTGCACCTGGCCGGGTGAAGTGTATGTCGTCCAAAACGCTCAAGGACCGGTGGCGGGAGCTGCGTATCGCCGATTCGCACGCGGACTGAACGAACCGCTGGGACTTAAAGTCGTCAATGACCGGATTTATGTCGCGCAGAAGTGTGAGCTGACGCGATTGACGGACACGGACGGAAATGGCGAAGCCGACCTTTACGAGGTGATCAATGCCGACTGGGGTTTCACCGGGAATTATCACTCCTACACCTTCGGGCCCGTCGTTGATCGCAACAATGATTTTTATCTGTTCCTGACCGGTCAGCACGGTCGCTGGGATGTGCCTTATGTCGGATGGTGTGTGCGAATCGCGGCCAACGACCATAAGCTGGAGGGTTTTTGCAGCGGGCTGCGCGCGCCTAACGGCTGGGCGGCCTTTGGACCCGCTCAGGATGTCTTCGTGACCGACAATCAGGGCGAGTGGATTTGGGCCTGCAAACTGAACCACCTACAGCGAGGGAAATTTTACGGCTTTCCAGCCAGTTACCCCGCGCCGGAAGCCGATTACCTGCACCCGAAAAATTTTCAACCACCCGCCGTCTGGTTCCCACGCAGACTGGCGCCCTCGGCCAGCGGCATCGCCGTCATCACGGACAATCCGCTTGGGCCGTTCCCGGGGCAGATGCTCGTCGGCGATTTTCAAAACAGCATCGTCATGCGTGTGGCATTGGAGAAAGTAAACGGCGAATGGCAGGGAGCGGTGTGGCTGTTTGCAAAAGGGTTCGCGGGCGCGGTGAACCGGTTGTCGCTGGGGCCGGACGGCAAACTTTATGTCGGCGGTTGCAAACGGGCGTGGTCCACAGCCGCGCCGATGGAATATTCATTGGAGCGAGTGGGGTTCACAGGGCGGACGCCGTTTGAGGTGAAGGAAGTTCACGCCAAACGCGACGGACTGGAACTGATTTTTACGGAACCCGTAGAAGCGGCAAGCGGGACCAATACGGAGAACTATGCGGTCAGCCAGTTCACCTACGAATATTCCGGCGGCTACGGTTCGCTGGAGATCGACCACGATGGCAGGAAGAACAGTTCAACACCAATCGAAGTCGCCCAGGCCACTCTCTCGGCCGAGCGGATGAGAGTGAGTCTTTCGTTGAAGGGCTGGCGGGCCGGATACGTTACCGCGGTGCGGATGGTCGGCGTGAGGAGCTCGGCCGGGAGGGGGCTTTGGCATGACACATTCTATTACACGCTCAATCATGTCCCGGAATGACTTTACCTAATAGCCAGGGCACCAATTTGTTGGAAATAAGATGCGGCGTGGCAAACTCCTTGCTGTCAACTATTCGATTGCAACGGCCCGAACGCCTTGCACCCTTGCAAATCATGAACTTGAGGCGCTCGATCAAACCAGGCCGTAAGCAACTCAGTCTTGCATTTACTCTGGCGGAAGCCATGATCTCGATCGCTGTTGCCGCCATCAGCATCGGCGGAATTCTTTATGGATTTATCTTGTTCGGCCAGCGGGCCGAATGGTCCACTTGCTCGACGGCGGCGCAGCTTATGGCCATGCGCCGGCTGGAGCAGACGCGCGCAGCCAGGTGGGACCCGCTCTGCTATAACCCAACGAACGTGAACGGCGTGGACGACGTTGTGCCGGCTAATTTCCCGGTGGTCATCACCAACCTGGACATTCCGTTGATCGGAACGAATACGGTCCGCGCCACCAACACGACAACCATAACCCTCGTCTACACCAACCTGAAAATGGTGCGCGTGGACTGCGTCTGGTCCGTGTTATCGCGCGGACCATTCACCAACACGGTCATCACTTATCGCGCGCCTGACCAGTGAACATCCGCAGCCGACATAAGCCGGCCAGCTCGACCGGGAGTTATCGCGGACAAATCGCGTTTACTTTGGTGGAGGTGATGATCGCGTCAACGATCTCCCTGATGGTGGTCGGGGCGGTCCTGACGACGAATTTATTTGGCGTCCGCGTGATACAGATCACCCAGCCAAAAGTGAGCGCCAGCGCCGCCGTTCGACAAACGATCAGCCCCCTCGTTACGGACATCACGTCGGCGAAGATGGTCCGCATCGGCAGCGGGGACCTTTACTCGTTTACCAGGGTCGCGGACGGCGCGCTGAAACAAGGAAGCGCCGTCCAACTTTACCCTTCCAATGACACAAACGTTTTCACCCGGTATTTCTGGGATGTCACGGACAAGAAGCTTAAACGCGTGACGAACGGGTCCACCAACGCCCTGGTGGTCGCCAGCGCGATCACGAACAACCTGGTGTTCAGCGGCGAGGATTCACTCGGCAACATCCTGACCAACAACCAGAACAACATAGTTATCGGGGTCACGCTTCAATACTCCCAACTGGGAGGAACCACCAACATGCCGGTGGGCCCGACCAATTATTACAAAAGCTACCAGGTGCGGACGCGAATTGTCCATCGCTCGCAATAGTGTCATGTCACAGAAATACCCATTCAACGTTGCGCTTTTCCCTCACCCGGCCTTCGGCCACCCTCTCCCCATCCGATGGGGAGAGGGCAGGGTGAGGGGCGCTGCTGTTTCCCGCTTGGTCGGTGTCATTGTAAAGAAGCGTTAGGGACACCACACTGGAATGAAAATCAAATCATTCACACCGGGTCTCGAAGGTTTTTCGTTGGCGCTGGTGCTGGTTTTTACCGGGGTCCTTTTTCTGCTGCTGAGCGGCGTGCTCGCCTTGACCACGACCAACGGCAACCTGACGCAGCGTTACAACGAGTATTACGATTCGGTCGCGGCCGCGGAAGCGGCGACGGAAAAGGTCGTGGCGAGCATGGCCCGAGATTTCCAAAACTCCGGCGTCAGCGGGGTCGATGGCAACCTCGCGAACTATGGCGCGTCGATTCCGACGCAGGCGGAAGTCAATGACTGGGCAAATTATCAATTCAACGATCCGTCGGGCGGACCGAGTGCGACTTATGTGAGCAAACTCACGGCCTGGCAATTCACCGACCTCAACTG
>QHPA01000505.1 GCA_003218935.1 Verrucomicrobiota bacterium | reverse complement strand
CTCAAGCTTATCCCGGAGGAGAAGCCCAACGTTGTCCTGATGGATATCCACCTGCCGCGACTTTGCGGCATCGATTGTGTCCGAAAACTCAAAGCGACCGAACCGGATTTGCTGGTCCTGATGCTGACGGCGTACGAAGATGACGATCTCATTTTTCAGGCGCTTAAAGCCGGCGCCAATGGCTATCTGGTCAAACAAACGCCGCCTTCCGAAATCCTCGCCGCCATTCAGGAGGTGCACGAGGGGGGCGCGCCGATGTCCAGCAGCATTGCTCGAAAGGTCATTCAATCCTTCCATTCAGCCGGGCCGAGTCAGTCACCCACCGAAACTTTGTCCCCGCGCGAACGGGAAATTCTTGATTTGCTGGCCAGAGGTTACACGAACAAGGAAATCGCCGACTTGCTCTCCATCGCCTTCCAGACCGTGCACACTCACGTCCGTAACATCTACTGCAAGCTTCACGTCCGCTCCCGCACCGAGGCCGTCGCCAGGTATCTCCGGCCGCAATAAGATGAGATTGGGGCGAATCGTCCTGGCAGAGATGATCTGCGTCCCTACGGAATAGCAGGCGGTGGAGAAACTCCAGGCGAAGCGCCAACTCCGATATTCACTCCCACCGGGTTCACGTTGCGCGACACGGCCCGCGCGCCTTCGTTGATGGCGATCGTTTGGACAAATGATTTCACAATCAAGTCGGCGTACTTGACGAGGGTGCGATAGGGAGTGAACGGCACATAGACAATGTCCCCCGGCTCCAGCAACACGTCCGGCGCCTTGCCTTTCACGATCTCTTTGTAATCGACGAGGGCAATTTCCGGCTCCGTCAGCGAGCCGCGCACAATGGCCACGTGGGACAGGTAGGCGTCCTTGATTGTTCCCTGAGCGTTGGCGATCGCCGCCACCAGCGACATTCGGCGGCGATAAACCACCGGCCTGGGCTGCAGGACGGCGCCGAGCACGAAGACATCCCTGGCGGTCGCCGACGGCACATAGACAAAGTCATCCGGGCGCAGATAAATGTTTTGCGACATGTCGCCTTCCTTCACCAGCCGATGGAAATCCACCGGCAGCATTTGACCGTCGCGCATGACGAAGCTGCGGTGCAAATCCGCAATTTCCTCCGAAGACCCGGAGCCCACCGGTCCGCCGCCGAGCGACGCCAGAGGAGAGGAGGAGCTGCTGGGCCCGCCCGCCAGCGAAAGCGCCTCGATCAAAGTCATCGGCGCCGGCATCGGATAAACTCCCGGCTTGTTCAATCGTCCCAGCAACCAGACCTGCTGACTCTCCACGCCGTGCAGCGTCACGCTGACTTGCGGCTGCTCCCGCATGTATTTCAGCAGTTCCCGCTCGATGAGCGCCCTTGTGTCCGCCAGCGTCAGCCCCCAGACGTCGAGTCCGGGCAACAGGTAATAATAGATTCTTCCGTCCGGCGCCACGAAGTTTGTGGCGCGCGTCAGAGTGTCGCCCATAATCTCAATCTCCAAATCGTCGCCGGGACCGAGCGTGAAGCGATTCGTCGGCGGCTTGAGCCATTCGAGACTCAACAGATTCGTCTCCGTCACCGTCGTGAAATTGGTGAGGGCGCCCAGCTTTGCGGCGCTCGCCGCGCGCGCGTCGAAACGCGGGCCGCTCGCGCTCTGACAACCGAGCAACGTTGCCAGCGCCAATCCGCCCAACAAACAGAAACCCGCCCGGTTCGCCGCGGTCGTTGAATTCGGTCTCATTCGATGATGGGGTGGCGGATCAGCGGCCCCACATGACCACCGGTCCAGGTAATGACCGCGGCCTGCACGAAAGCCGAAACGGCGGTGTCGAGCAACTCCTCCGCCCTGATCCAAGGCCGGTAATGGACGTAAACGATGTCGCGCGGCTCCAGTCTGAAGTCTTTTGTGAGCGCGGAGAGCACCGCTGAGCCATCCACCACGAATGTCTCCGGCTGGTTCAAGGAGCCGCGAACGATCAGGATTTTTTTCTTCCACGCGCGGTCCGTGAAACCGCCTCGTGCAGCGATGACGCCGAGAGTGGATGTGGCCGGCGTGTGGGGAACCACGCCGGGGGTTCGCACCTCTCCAAGCACATAGACCTCTTTGAGGTCGGCAGGCGGAAAATAAAGATAATCGTCCGGCTCGAGCGGGACGTTTTGGGCGAGGTCTCCCCGCAAAAAGAGCTTTTCAAAATCCACGGACATGCGCTGGCCCTGCCGCACCAGAAACGTTCGCTGCAGGTCAGCGATTTCAACAATATTTCGGTCTTGCAGGCCCGTTTCCAGTCCCCGCGCGCGGGCAATCGCCTCAATGATGGTGGTGGGTCGGTCCAGAGTGAACACACCCTTCTGCACCACGCTGCCAAGCAGGAAATATTTTTTGCTGTTGAACGCCGCCGGGGTGATGATCGTGCGCGGCGCGCGATAATACTCGGCCAGGGCCTCGTCCATTTTGGCCCGCAGTTCGTCAACCGTCAGCCCGGCCGCCATGATGTCCTGCGCCTGCAGATAATTGACGCGGCCGTCCGGCCCGATGCTGATGAAGTGGCGCGTCAGTTCCTTTTGGCCGAGGAGCGAAAAGTTCAACACATCACCCGGACCGAGCGTGAAGCGCTCCTGCCAGGGCGCGCGCCGGCGTGATGTCAAGACGGAGAATGAAGGTTTTGTTTCCGGCGGTTTGGTTTCACTCTTCACTACCGGTTGAGCCGGCTCCGGCGCGTCCGGGTCCGCCACCGCCGGGTCCGTCGCCTGCGCCGTGAATGCGCCGAGAGCGAACAACAACGCAACAGCCGGCATCCACTGGAGCAGGTTCTTTCTGATCACAGG
>QHPA01000504.1 GCA_003218935.1 Verrucomicrobiota bacterium | reverse complement strand
GGGTAGCGCGGTCGGCGCTGGCCACGCCGAAGGTCATCTGCGGTTGCTGGTCAATGAACACGATGGCGGCATCCGCTGGCGTGTAGAGTTTGTGGTATTGGTTCATGGGTTGTCCTTTGGCTTTGTGTTGGGGATCGGTTTGGTTGGTTGTTGTTTTTTCAGGCGAGGTCAAAGAGCAAAGCTTCGGCTGGCTGAGAACCGATGAGTTTCAGCGTGCCGGGTTCTTCGGTGCTTGCCCCGTCGCCGGTGGTCAGCGCGACGCCGTTACAGGCGAGAGCGCCTTCCGCAATTTGCAGCCACGCGCCCCGGCCCGGCTTGAGTTCGTGCGTCACCGTCTGGCCGGGTTGAAGGCGGATGCGATACACCTCCGCGTCCTGGTGAATCGTGGCCGAGTCCTCCCGTCCGTCCGGCGAAATGACGAGCACTTTCGACGCGTTGGCCTGGGCCGGCTTGGGTCGCCATTCGGTGTAACTCGGAGCGAGCCCACGTTCGCGGGGCTGAATCCAGATTTGCAGAAAGTGCAGCGGCTCGTCGCGGCTGGGATTGAACTCGCTGTGCGTCACGCCGCGACCCGCGCTCATGAGTTGAATCTGCCCCGGTTTGAGCAGGCTGCCGTTGCCAATGCTGTCTTTGTGCTGCAACGCCCCTTCCAGCACGTAACTGAAAATCTCCATGTCACGATGCGGATGCGTGCCAAAGCCCTGGCCGGGTGCGACACGGTCGTCGTTGATGACGCGTAGCGGGCGGAAGCCCATGTGCGCAGGGTCGTAATAATCGGCGAAGGAAAACGTGTGATGGGAGTTCAGCCAGCCGTGGTCGGCATGGCCACGCTCGTTCGCCCGCCGGATCGTCAAGGTCGTCTCTTTCGTTTTCATGCGCACATAATGGCCGCTGCCCACGAAAGCGGCTAATGCCAAGTTCTTGGCCTGAGGCTACATTTTGCTTATGCTCGCGGAATGGAACTGCGTCAACTGCGTTACTTCGTGGCCGTCGCCGAGACCGGCAACATCAGCCGCGCGGCCCAGAAAATATTTCTGACGCAGCCTGCGTTGAGCCGGCAAATCAAAGCGCTCGAAGATGAGATTGGCCAATGCCTGCTCGAACGTCAGGCACATTCCATCCGCCTGACTCCGGTGGGCGAAGCGCTGCTGCGCGAAGCGCGCGAATTGCTTCAACGCGCCGACGCGATACTGGAGCGCGTGCGCGCCGCTGGACAAAGCGTGCGGTTGCGCGTCGGCTACGCGCCCTCGCTCGCCAGCGGTCTCTTGTCGGGGGCGGTGGCGAATTTTTCTCAAAAGCACCCGAATGCGCGCGTGGAGTTGTTCGACCTTTCCACCAAGGAAATGCTCGCCGGACTGGAGAACGACACGCTGGATGTCGCACTCACAGTAGGGCTGGGGCGCGACGGCCACGGGTTAAAATGGACGCCACTCGTGCGCGTCTCGTGGCAACTGGCGGTGAACCGCCAGCATCGGCTGGCGCGGCGAACGCGGGTTTCATCGGCTGAAGTGGGGCACGAACCTTTGTTGGTCTTTTGCCAGCGCGACTATCCCGAGTATTGGAACATCGTCATCGATTGCCTCCGCGAGCAGCGGCAACGCCCCGCCATCGCCGGCGAATACGACGGCGTCAACAGCCTGCTGGCCGCGGTGGAATCCGGGCTGGGCGTCGCCATCGTTACCACCAGCACGGTCCGGCTCATTCCGAAGAATGTCCGATTGAAAACTTTGTCCGCGCCACCAAAACCCTTGTGCATTGCCGCCGGTCATCGAACAAGTCGCAACGCGGAGAAACCACTCGCGGTCCTGATCGAAGAACTGCGCCACGCTGCCCAGGCTTTCGTCTGAGCAGATTCAGCCGATTTCGCGCGATCACTCCTCAATGCGAAGAAGCTTTGTCGAATTTTTGACGTGTTGAGCCAGGATGTAGACGCTGATCCGCCTTCTAACTCGCTTCTATACTCGTGAAAAAATTTGAGGGTATTTCCAGTCCCAGTGGGTCCCTTTTCACGGGCCGAGATTTCTAAATTCCCTTGAAAAGTCCACCAGAGTCCACAGGGGGCCAATGCGGTCTTTTTCCCGGTTTCGGTGTAAACGAGGTGCTCTACCACTGAGCTAAGCGCCCATAACATGCTTACATTAAAGGATATTATAGAATAATTACGATAATGCGATTTTTGCCTTCTATACTGTAGGTTGTGCCGTATTGGAAATCCGGGCACAACCACGACCATCGGGCGAAATCACCAGCGCAAAGGCGAATTCCGAAAAGTTGGAGAAAATCTCTACCGGTATTCATCAAACCACCTTTATTATCCGGTCTTCAGAGTCAACGGCAAGCTGTTCTGGAAAAGCCTCGCCACCGCCGATCGGGAGTTAGCGAATCGGAAGCTCAAAGACGAACTGGAGAAACAGGGAAAGATTGACGGCGACGCCGCGAAGATGTCGCTTTCCACGTTGCTGGACTTAATGTGAAGACAAGGTCCTAGCAGCGAAGCAGCGCGATTGGCCCCGGCTACGGGTAAACCGTGAAGAGGTCGCCCAGATATGGATGCCGTGGCTGCCTGTCGCAGCCACGGGCTGAGGCCGAAGATTTCCTGCACGGTGCGCACCATGGACGCGTGGGTGTAGGCCACAGAGTTGGAGTATCCGGCCCTGGCCAATGAGGAAACGACAATCAGGCCGCTGGGGTTGTTCGCCGAGGAGACGCCTTCGTCCCACAGGATGAAAATCACTCCACCGTTGGTATAGGCACGCGAGGCCATGATCCCCGGGATTTCGCGCGCCAACCAGGTGTCGGCCTGCCGGACCCGGTTGTTGAGCGGCGGCGACAGTTTTTCGCCCTGATCATAGTCGTTGGGCACGATGAAATTGTAGCTGGCCACGTTGTTGTTGGTCAG
>QHPA01000503.1 GCA_003218935.1 Verrucomicrobiota bacterium | reverse complement strand
TTTTTTTCACGTCCGGCGGCGGGGCGTATTCGAGGCTTTTATAGATTTCGTCTTCGAGCCGTTCCCGGACCGAGTCCATCAGCGTGGTGATTTCGACTTTCAGCTCGGAGGAATGAATCGGTCTCTCATCGAAAAAACCCGGAAAGAGCAACCGCAACAGATCGGCGGTGATGGCGGCGATGGCCGTCTTGGAAGGAAGGTTCTTGCCGTCGAGATGGTTGATGCCGCCGACGCGGGCATAAGAAGCCAGGAGCTGATCGGTCAGTTGCGTCACCGTCACGTTGTTCACGAGGCCCAGTATCCCGCAGGCGCCGAGGAAAGGCAAGCAGCGCCGGGAAAGGGAGTGTCCTGACTTGGCGGCGGCGGTGCGGCGGCACCGCCGTGCGCCGCGGCAGCGGCGCACCCACCTAAAGCCAATTAGGCCGCTGCCGACAGGAAAAAGCCGGAGCCTGTGAGCTCCGGCTGCGAAACGAAACGTTTAATCGGAGTTATTTGGGCGAACCCGTCTTGTCATGACCTTCGCCCTTCTTGTGGCGATCGCCGAGGCCGGCCTTCTCCAGTTTTTCCTTGTCTCCCTTGCTGATCCTGGCGCGCTCTGCCTTGTCCAGCTTGCCGTCCTTGTTGGTGTCGTATTTTTCCACCATTTCCTTCCGCAGCTTGCGCTGCTCTTCGGTCAGCTTGGGACGCTTCTTTCCGCCGTTGTCGGCGTCCGCGGCGCGGAGGGCCGCGGGCGCAAAGGCTCCGAGGAGAGAGAGACCGAGTGCCAATGTGAGTAGTTTTTTCATACTGTTGTTTTATTTTATTGTTTCATTTTTTTTGTGAACCGTCCTCCGGCCACGCGCCGGACCGACCTGCTCACGATTTGCTGGCTGGTTGGACGAGAGGGTGAAGGGAAAGGTTACAAAATATTCCCGGCCAGACCGTGCGAACTGCCGGCGTCCAGCACCGCTGCGACGACCGCTTCGATTTCGATGCCTTTCATGCAACGGAAATCAATCGGGCACTCGCGCCGGAAACAAGGCGAACACGGCGCGTCGGACTTCAATAGGCGGTGACGCGAATCACCCGGCGATCCGGGCGCGGTGAGTTCGGGCGAAGTGCTGCCAAAGATCGCGACGACCGGCGTGCCAACGGCCGCGGCCATGTGCATCGGCCCGGTGTCGTTGGTGAGAAGAACGCGGCAGAGTTTCAGCAACGCGCAAAGTTCGCGCAACGTCGTCTGACCGGCAAGGTTCAGGGGTGGAGCGGACGGAAAAGCCTGCCGAAGCAAATCCGCCATGCCGGTCGCGAGAGAAACGTCGGTCCGGCTGCCGAAAATGAGCCAGCGACAGTTCGTGCGCTTCTGCGTCTCAGTTGCCGCGGCGATGAAACGGTCGCGCGGCCAGCGCTTGGCCGGACCATATTCAGCGCCCGGGTTCAGGCCGAACCACCGCACGCTGTCGGCGAGCGAAAATTTTTGTTTCACAGCCGCGACTTCGTCCCCGGCAACTTCGAGAAGCGGCGGCAGCGGTTCGGGGTTTGCCCCGAGCGCAGCGACGAGATGCAAATACTGACAGAGGTGAGGAGCGGCCGGCGTCGGCGGCGCGTGTTGCAGGTTGCAGGTTGCGTCGGCCGGACCGGCGGCGACGAGGCGTTTGATTTCAGCGTCGGAGCGTTTGCGCATTTTCACAGCGTCAGGCCGGGAAGGCACTCGCGTTGTGAGAAAAAAATTGCGCCACGGACGCGCATAGCCGATTCGTTGCGGAATTCGCGCCAGCCAGACTTCGAGCGCAGAGCGAGGCGAGTTCGGAAAGACGATGGCCAGGTCGAACGCCCGTCGGCGAAACGGAGAAGACAAGACGCGCTCGGCGGAGTCGTGGACCTGAGCCATGTCACCTTGATGCAAGCCCTGGACAAGTTCCGCTCGGTTTTGTCGATGCTCTTCGATTGGCGGCGTTGAGTTCTGTATTCTGGAAGCGACCTGCCAAAGGCTTTGGCCCGGTGTAAAGGTGATGACTTCATCAATGGCCGGATGGCGCAGCCAGAGGTCCTTGAGTTTTTCAGGCGTGAGCAGCGCGATGTGCGCCTCCGGTTTGGCCTGGCGCAGCCGGAGCAACGCCGGCGTGGTCATCACGGCGTCGCCAAGCCAGTTGACCCCGCGCACCAGGATTCGCTCGGCTTTTGGCTTTCGGCTTTCGGCTTTCGGATTCATCGCGTGTTCACGGCGGCCGGTTCCGGCCTGGCGTTCGACCTCCATTTGCCGGGCTTCCACCGTTTGTGCACCCAGAACCAGTTCGCGGGGTCGCGCCGGATGGCGGCTTCGAACGCGCGATTCACCTCGAGCATGATGGCTTCAGGAGAGCGTGTCTGGCCGTTTTCGCTCGTCGGAATTTCGTTGCCGACTTCGACCCGCCACCGGCCAAGGTCCGTCCGGTAACAAATCGCCGTGAACAGCCGGCACCTATAACGCAACGCCAGCACCGCCGGCGCCGCGCTGGTGGAACAGTCGTGTCCGAAGAACGGCAGCCGCAGACCTTTGTCGCCGGCGTGCTGATCGGCCAACAAACCGAGCACGATACCGCCGCGGTTCATCGCCGATTTCAACGCGTCGGCATCCGTCCGCCGCTCGAAGAACAGGCAGCCCGATTTTTCGCGCAATGATTGCGCCAGTTTATTCAACGCCGGCTGTCGCAGCGCCCGGTAGGTCGTGGCGAATTGGCAGCCGGGCGTGAACATCGCGCAGCGCGCGTAAAGCTCGAAGTTGCCGAAATGGCCGATGGCAATCACACGGCCGGGCAGCGGTTGGCTCGGCTGCGGCGCATAGAATTTTTCCGCGCCGGAGACT
>QHPA01000510.1 GCA_003218935.1 Verrucomicrobiota bacterium | reverse complement strand
TGCAATGCCGGTCCTGATTGTCATGCCGATGCTCCAACGGCAGTTCGAAAAATTTGTCTTTTTCCTTCTCGCCGCCGTCGGACAGAACGCTGCCCGATTGGAGTCTCTTCACTTTTTCGAGCAGGGCGGCCCGCTCTTTTTCCAACGCCTCGGAGCGCCCGGCTTCATGGTCGCGGTCGAAATATTTCTTCCCCTCAATCCAGGTTTGCAGACAGACGGTGGTGGAATCGAGCGGCGATTTCGACCAGATCACGAAGTCGCCGTTCTTGCCCGGTTCCAGCGAGCCGACCCATTGGTCGATGCGCAATTGTTTTGCCGGATTGAGCGTGACAAACTTCAACGCCTCCTCTTCCGGCGTGCCGCCGTATTTCACGGCCTTGGCTGCCTCGAGGTAGAGCCGGCGCGAAAGATCGGAGGAATCGGAGTTGAAGGAGACGATCACGCCGCGCTCGCGCATGAGGCTGCCGTTGTAGGGCATCGCGTCGTAAACCTCGAACTTGTAAGCCCACCAGTCCGAAAACGTGGACGCGCCCGCGCCGTGTTTCGCGATTTCGTCAGCGAGCTTGTAGCCTTCGAGCACGTGCTGCAGCGTGCCGACCTTGACCCCAAAACCTTCCATCGTCCGCAGGAACATGAGAATCTCGTCCTGGCGATAGGAGTGGCAATGAATCCAGCGTTTGCCTTGAAGAATCTCGCCGATGGCTTCCAATTCGAGATTCCGACGTGGCGGTGGCAGGCCGGAAGCCTGCTTCACTCTGTGGTATTCGTCCCATTCGTTCAAATACTGCTGCGCGGCGGTGAAGCGGTTCGCGAAAAAGGTGTGAACGCCCATGCGCGTCTGTGGAAAGCGATTGGTTCGGCTCGTGTTGGATTGCTTCACGTTTTCGCCCAGGGCGAATTTAATGCCTGGCGGCGCGTTGGCGAACTTCATTCCTTCCGGAGTCGCGCCGTCGCGCAGTTTCAGGATTGCGTTCTGCCCGCCGATCGGATTGGCCGAGCCGTGCAGCAGATTCAGCGTGGTCAAGCCGCCGGCGAGTTGCCTGTGGACGTTCACCGACTCGGAGTTGACCACGTCGCCGATGCGCACCATCGCGGTAGAAGGCAGGGTGCCCTCGTTTACTGCACCCAGAACCATGCTGTGATTATGGCAATCAACCAGTCCCGGCGTGACGTGCAGGCCGGTCGCCTCCACTTTGGACGCGGCCTTGCCGCCAAGTTCTTTGTCTTTGAGCAAATCGTGTCCAACGGCAGCGATCCTGCCGTCCACAACAAGTAATTCCGCATTCGTCAAAATTCCTCGCGGCCCGCAGGTCCAAATGGTGGCACCGCGCACGAGAATGGCCGGGAAATCCGCGAGCGGCCCGCGCTCTTCGAGCGGCGGGTGCGCGATGCGTTTCTTCCGCAGTTCACGCAATTCGTCCTGTGCCTTCTTTCGCTCTTCACCGGATTTTCCGCGCTTCTCCTTGTCGGGCTCCGACTTTACCGGATCTTTTTTCTCAGCTGGCTTCGCTCCGGCCGGATTCACGGAATAAACGCGGCCATCGATCCACACGTCGCGCACGTTGTTTTCCGGATCGAAATAGCCGCCACCTTGAACCACGGTAAGGTTCGCGACTTTTCCAACCTCGATCGTGCCAAGTCGGTCGGCCACGCCGCACCATCGCGCGGGAATCGTCGTGAGCGCCGCGAGGGCGTCCTTCTCCGTCAAGCCGCGGTCCAGGGCAAGGCGCAGATTTTTGCGGAAATCCCTTTTGTCACTCAGCCCGTAAGTCGTCAGCGCAATCTCCAGTCCCTGTTGGCGCAGCAACGCGGCGTTTTCCGGCGCCCAGTCCCAGGTGCGGAGCTGGTCGAGCGAGACCTGTTCCCAGTCTTGTTCCTCGGGCATCTTCGGCAGCTCTGGAAAATCGAGCGGCACGATAAACGGCGCTCCGACCTCTTTAGCCAGATCGGGCCGACGCCATTCCTGTCCGCAGGAAAGAATGTAAAAGGTCAAATCCAGTTCGCGAGCCACGCGCGCGGCGCGATCCAGCATCAACGCGCTGCCGGGCTCAAACACCACCGGCATTTTCCTGGCGACAGCGGGCGCGAGCGCTTCGAGCGCTGGATTGAACTCCGGCCGCTTGCGCCCCTGCGGATGCCGGCGGAAGTAATCGTGGGCCTGGGCGTAATGTTCGGCGTCGAAGAAAGTCTGGCGGATGAGCGCGATGACGCCCATGAGCGATTTTGGGTACTCATCGTCCTTCCCGCCCGCCGTGTCGAACGCGATGTGTTGGAACGTATCCGCGTTGATGATGGCGTCGTCAGGGTTAACGTCCGACAACGCGACCAACGCGCTCGTGCCGCGCAAAACGCCTCTTTCCGGGACCACGTTGCCGGCCGTGAAGCCCAACTGGCGGATCGCGTCCAGCGCCTGTTTGTCGGGCGCAAAGCTTCGCGCCATTCGCGCTTCGGGCGTGACTTGCGCCGCTTCGTAGCCGGGGCCGGTCCGGCCGGGTCCGCGTTCGCGGCCAGGCACGCCGAAGAAATTAATTCCGCCCGCGCCTTTCATCTCCCACACCCGCGCGTCCGCGGGTGGCGTCACGTCCTTGCCAATCGTCTGAATGAAACCTTCGCGGATGACGATGGTCGCGCCGTCAATGACCTCGTCCGGCTTGACGACGACTTTGCCGCCGACCAACGCATGAACACCCGGTGGAGTCGGCCGATGTCCCGGGGGAAGAATGTCCGCGCCAAAAACCGAAATCGGGAAGAGCGCGAGGAAATGAGGCCAGTAACACCAGCGTTTCACCGTCGGGAATTAAGCACCAACGTGGGAAGGCACCAAGTTATTTCTGAAGCGGAGCCTCCTGTGCTTTGCCTGCTACGACTGCCGGTGGTTTACTCTCTCGAAGATTTTATGCATCCGCGTCACGTCGAACAGAAGCTGCACGCGCGGGGTCGGGTTCAACAAGCGAACCTTGCCGTTGCGGCTGTTGGCGGTCTTGCGCAGTGAAATCAGCGCGCCCAAACCGCAACTGTCCAGAAAACGGGTTTGCGAGAGGTCGATTTCAATGTTCTTCAAACGTTCGGGCAAAGCGGCGCGCACCTGTTCGCGAAAGGCCTGGGAATTGTCCGCCCCAAGTTCCCTGACGCCAACGATGCTCAGAGTTTCCCCTCTAATTTCAAATTTCATACATCTTGTCACCGACTGTAGCCGTCCCCTCACGCGTCAGATTGCATATCAGATTTGGCCTCAAATGTAAAGTTTCATCTGTGTGAAACCCTCAACACGAGCGCAGGCCAGGAAATCGGGAAATTCGCTCCATGTCAGCTGCGGGTGGGACACAACGTAACTTTTTCGTGAACCAGCCCCCTCACCCCTTCCCTCTCCCCCACTTGGGGAGAGGTTGGCCGGAGGTCGGGTGAGGGGGTGGTTCATGGTTCGAATGCGCGAATGTAAGGTCTTGGAACCGCTTATCGGAGGGCGGACAGCCATGTCCGCGCGAATCAAGTCCAAGGAACTCGCGGACAAGGCTGTCCGCGCTCCTGTCCCTCGCCGGTCCATTGCTCGTGAGCAGTTTCAAAAAGGAACAGAAGCCTGCTGACGAAAGCCGGGTGAATGGGGCGCCGGGAGAAATTGGGTAACCGGTGGAGTTGCTAATTTTTATCTTACACAGGCTACCGGGATCGCAGGGGAGCGCGTCGGGAGGTGCAAGCGCATGGCGAAGGGAAATCCTAATTCAGAACAAGGTGGCGAAGCAGTAAACCAAGGAAAAGAGGCAGCACAGCCACAGCACCGCGTAAACCCACTGCTCGGCCGCATCCATCGCTTTGGCCCTGTCCCGGGACAGGCCGAGCCGTCGCTCCCGCGGGCAAGAGGGTGTCCCCAGAGCTGTGGCGCGTGGTGGCGCGCTGGTGTCCAGCCGGGTTGGACCCCGGACAACGTGCTCTTCGCTCAGCCCGGCACGCGGACCCACTTGAGGCCGCGCCAGTCCTTCAGGAGTGATTTCGATTGCATGCATATATTTGTTCTCCGGCAAAGGCCGTTTCGTTCCTGTTTCTCCCATGCGCGTTGCCTGATTCACGCCGTTGACAAGCAATACGGGCCCAAAGGGACAAATCTTTCAAATTATTCGGCCGGGCTCTCACGACCCCGTCGAATGGAGAGGGCGTTCGAGAGGCCGGGATTTGAAGCTGCCCGAGCACCCGCCAGATCGCATTGGCTTTGAAAGAGAGAATGCGGTAGAATGGCTTCATACCCGATGGCACGAAATCCAGAGAACCTGATCCCGACGCGTCGAAGCCTGCTCGACCGCCTGAAGAACTGGGACGACCAGGAAAGCTGGAAAGACTTCTTCGATACCTATTGGAAACTGATTTACGGAGTGGCCCTCAGGGCCGGACTCACCGACGCCGAAGCCGAGGAAGTAGTACAGGAGACGGTCATCGCGGTGGCCAAAAAAATGGGTGGATTCGAATACGACCCCGAAATCGGCTCGTTCAAAAGCTGGCTTCTGCACACAGCCCAGTGGCGAATTTCCGATCAGTTCCGAAAGCGATCACCGGGAAGGGCAATGGGCCGCACCCGCGGTGGAAGAAAAACGCGGACATCCACCATCGAACGAATCCCGGACCCGGCGGGCCTCGATCTGGACGCCGTCTGGGACGCGGAATGGGCGAAGCACATTTTTGAAGCCGCGATTGAACGGGTTAAAACGAAGGTCAAAGCGAAGCACTATCAGATCTTTGATCTCTACGTCATCAAGCAGTGGCCGGTGCAGAAAGTCGCGCGCACGCTGGGTGTGAATATCGGGCGGGTCTATTTGGCCAAGCATCGAGTTTCGGCCATGGTGAAAAAGGAAATCAAGCAACTCGAACGCCAGATGCTTTGAACGGCCGTTAACGACCCCAAGTCTGCGCCATGCTCCGCTCCACGTTCGAAGTCCAGCAACGGCATTGCTAACGAAAACCAGGGAAGAAAACTGCATTGACAACAGGCGAGAT
>QHPA01000014.1 GCA_003218935.1 Verrucomicrobiota bacterium | reverse complement strand
CGCACACTCCTGCTCGGCGTTGACAGCGGCACGCAATCCACCAAGGTCCTCGTCGTGAACGCGAAGAACGGCAAGGTCATCGCCGCGGCTTCGCAGACCTACGATTTGATTCCCAACCTTCCGCCCGGCGCGAAGGAGCAGCATCCGCGCACCTGGCGGGACGCCACGGCCAGAGCCATCAGGCAGTCGCTCAAGGCGGCGAAAGCCGGCGCTGCGGAGGTCAAAGCCATCGGCGTGAGCGGCCAGCAGCACGGGTTCGTGCCGCTCGACCAGGCCGGCCAGATCATCCGTCCGGCCAAACTCTGGTGCGACACTTCGACTGCCGCCGAGTGCGAGGAGATTACCGCCAGACTTGGGGGTCTCCAGGGCGCGATTCGCGCTGTGGGCAACGCGATTTTGCCGGGTTATACCGCTCCCAAGATTCTTTGGCTCAAAAAACGCGAGCCGAAGAATTACGCGCGTCTGGCCACCGTGCTGTTGCCGCACGATTACCTGAACTTCTGGCTCACGGGCGAGAAGGTGATGGAATATGGCGACGCCAGCGGCACGGTGTTGCTCGAGGTGCGAACCGGCCGGTGGTCGGACGCGGCCATCGGCGCGATCGATCCCGGATTGCGCGAAAAGCTGCCTCGGTTGATTTCCAGCGACCGACCGGCGGGGTCTTTGCAGGCGGCCACCGCCAGGGCGTTGGGTTTGAATTCCGGCACACTCGTGAGCGCGGGCGGTGGCGACAACATGATGGGCGCCATCGGGACAGGCAATACGCGGCAAGGTGTCATCACCGCCAGCTTCGGCACCAGTGGCACCATCTACGCCTGCTCGGAAAAACCCGTGATCGATCCGCAGGGCGAAATCGGCGCGTTCTGCGACTCGACCAATCGCTGGCTGCCGCTGCTCTGCACGATGAACGTGACGGTCGCGACGGAGATGGTGCGGCAGGATTTCGGCATGGGCGTGAAGACGTTTGACGCCACCGTGGCCAGGGCCAAACCGGGCGCAGACGGTTTGATTCTGCTGCCGTATCTGGAAGGCGAACGCACGCCGAACGTGCCGGACGGCACCGGCGTTTACCTGGGCGTGACGCCGAAAACCTTCACCGCGGAGCATTTTGCCCGCGCGGCGATGGAAGGCGTGACGCTGGGCATGAACTACGGGTTGCGCCGGCTGGCCGAACTGGGCGTGAAGCCGAAGCAGATTCGCGCGACGGGTGGCGGCGCGAAATCGAAAGTCTGGCGCCAGATCATGGCGGACATTTTCAACTCGGAGGTGGTGACGCTGAAGGTCAGTGAAGGCGCGGCTTACGGCGCGGCGCTACAGGCCCTCTGGTGCTGGAGACTGCAGCGGGGCGAAAAAGTCTCCATCAATGATGTCACGGATGAATTCGTTCAGTTGAATCGCGCCGAGACAACGCAGCCGAACGCGAAGAGCGTCGCCGTTTACCGCGAGCTGCAGGTTTTGCAGGATGAGTTGTCGCGATCGCTGCGCAAGGTGTTCACGCAGCACCGGCAGTTTGTGTTGCGGTAAGAACCACGAATCAATGAAAGGTGAGGAGAATATCTGCGTCACATCGGCTTGGTGATGGTGTCGAGTTGCGCCCATCAGCCACTCGTCGAACACGGATTCGTGTCAATTCGTGTCGATTGGTGGTTGGAAATCTTGTTTCCGCGAAATCTGCGAACTGGTTTGACTGGATTTTCCGGGTGCGTCAGCGCAACATGCCGCCATGAAATTGATTCTCTCGACGCACAATGTGACGCTCACGAAGGCCATCGAGGATCACATCATGACCCGCATCAACAAGTTTGACCACCTCGACCGTTTCGCCATCGATGCGCGCGTGACGCTGGATCACGACCACCGAAAGGCCCCCGAAAAACAGTTTTCCTGCTCCATGCGGCTGGCCGTGCCGGGGCCGGACTTGTTCGCTGAAGATTGCGAAAGAGACCTCTACGCGGCGATTGATCTTGTCACCAAAAAGATTGAGCAGCAGATCCGCAAGCGGCACAACAAATACAAAGCCCGTAAACACACCGAGGCCGCCCGTGTCAAGCGCAAGCGCCAGGAATCGGATATCTAGCGCCGCGACGAGGGCGTAGTGGAGTGTTGGGGTATCGCCTTTTCTCATCACTCCGTTGCGCCAGGATTCCATTCTGTCCATGTTTCTTCGCGCTCGCGTCGTTTTGCCGGTTGCACAGCCGCCCATTGACGATGGCGCGGTTTTGGTTTCCGGCCAACGGATCGAGGCCGTCGGACGCTGGAAGGATTTACGGTCGCGCGGCGTTGGGCCGGTCGTCCATCTGGACGGGACTATCCTCATGCCCGGCCTGGTCAACGCTCATTGTCATCTCGATTACACCGACATGGCCGGTGAGATTGCGCCGACGAAACGCTTCACCGACTGGATCAAAACCATTACCATGGCCAAAGCCGGCAGGATTTACGCCGACTTTGCCCAGTCCTGGGTGCGCGGCGCGCAGATGCTCCTCCGCACGGGCACGACAACCGTCGCCGACATCGAAGCCGTTCCCGAATTGCTGCCGGAAGTCTGGCAGGCGACGCCGTTGCGCGTGTTTTCATTTCTCGAGCTGACCGGGGTAAAGAGCCGGCGGGAACCGGAAACGATCCTGCACGAGGCCATTGAGAAAATTGAATCTCTGCCGACACGGGGCGCCGCGGGACTTTCACCGCACGCGCCCTATTCAACGGCGCCGGGACTGCTGCGGCTCAGCGCAGCCACCGCGCGGGAAAAGGGCTGGCGGCTGGTGACGCACGTGGCGGAGTCCGATTCGGAGTTTGAAATGTTCCTGCACGCCCGAGGCGAGATGTTCGACTGGCTCAAACGCAATGAACGCGACATGGCCGATTGCGGCCTTGGCTCACCGGTGCAGCACCTCGAACGCAATGGCTGTCTCTCCGACAATCTCCTTGCGGTCCATGCGAATTATCTTGCGCCCGGCGACGCGGCCTTGCTGGGCCGGCGGAGCGTGAGCGTGGTCCATTGTCCGCGCAGTCACACTTTCTTCCAACACCGACGCTTCCCGCGAGAAGAGCTTGCCCGCGCCCGCGTGAACATTTGCCTCGGCACCGACAGTCTCGCCAGCGTGACCAAAGTGCGCGGTCAGGCGCCGGAACTGAATCTCTTCGCGGAAATGCAGGCTTTCGCCGCATCGCATCCTGACGTGCCGTCGGAGGTTATTTTGCAAATGGCCACCGTCCACGGCGCGCGTGCGCTTGGCCTGCAAGGGAAAATCGGCGAGCTTTCCGAAAACGCCTGGGCCGACCTGATTGCCGTTCCATTCAGCGGGAAGTTGACGGATTCCTATGACGCCGTCGTGCATCGTGAGGGCGACGTGTCCGCCTCGATGATTGACGGCGTGTTGGCGATGACCCTGGCCGCATGAAAGCCGTCCATACGCGGACCACAAGGGCGCGGGGCGGCTCGTCCCCGCGCAGCGAAAAGAGTACATGCTTCTGCGGAAGCGTTCGTGAGTTCACTATTGATCAGGTTTGGGTTTATACTTCCCAGGGTATATTTTGTTTTCTTGAAATTCGTTTTATACGGCTGGCATGACCTCCGATCTTAACAACGACTTATGTGATCGGCTCAAATTGCTGCGCGAGCAGGGATTGTATCGCGAACTGCGCCGCATCAATTCGCCCCAGTTGCCGCACACTCAAGTGGACGGCAGAACGCTTTTGAACTTTTCTTCCAACGATTATCTCGGACTCGCCAATGATCCGGTGCTGAAGGAAGCCGCGATTAAAGGGATCGAGCGCTATGGCGCAGGTTCAGGCGCGTCGCGGCTGGTCTGCGGTTCGCTCGCGCCGCATCACGAGTTGGAGCAAGCCATTGCTGCTTTCAAAGGCGCGGAGGCGGCGCTCGCATTTTCCAGCGGTTATGCTTCTGCGGTAGGGACCATTTGCGCCCTGCTGGACGCCCATGACGTGATTGTCATCGACAAGCGGGTGCACGCCTGCATCGTTGATGGCGCCCGCCTTTGCGGCGCAGAACTGCGCGTCTTTGCTCACAACGACCTCGATCACCTGGCGAAGGTTCTTCGCTGGGCCGACCGGCGCAACTCCGGATTGAGCGGCAAACGCCGTCCGCGCACGCTCATCGTGACGGAATCGGTTTTCTCGATGGATGGCGACTTCGGGTTGCTGCGCGATCTGGTCGAACTCAAAGAAAAACACGGCGCCTGGCTGATGGTGGACGAGGCCCACGCGACGGGACTTTACGGCGAAAAACGCCGCGGCCTGGCTGAAGAGTTTGGCGTGGCCGGCCAAATCGAAGTGCAAATGGGCACACTCGGCAAAGCGCTCGGCTCGGCGGGCGGCTACATCTGCGGCTCGCGCACATTAATTGATTACCTGGTTAACCGGGCGCGCAGTGTTATTTTTTCCACAGCGCCGGTTCCTGCCGCCGTCGCCGCGGCCACAGCAGCGGTTCAGCTCATCCAGTCTGATGAAGGCGAACTGCGCCGCAACCAGCTTTGGGCTCGGGTTGACCAGGTCAAGAACGGCCTCATTGCCGCCGGCTTTGTCCTCCCGCCGGTTCGCAGCGCCATCATTCCTCTGGTGGTCGGCGACGAGGCGAAGGCCGTCGAGGCTGCCGCTGCTCTGCGCGAACAAGGTGTTCTCATTCCCGCCATCCGTTACCCGACGGTGGCGCACGGACAGGCCCGATTGCGGTTGACCGTCAGCGCCGCGCACGCCGCGGCTGATGCAAGTCAGCTCGTGGCCGTTCTCTCCTCTCTCAAGTCGAAGATTTGAAGGTTCGCCCCACTGTGCACAAGCTGGCTCAACTCGACCGCCGATATGTCTGGCACCCGTTCACGCAGATGCGCGACTGGCTCAGACGCGAGCCGATTGTCATTGTTTCAGGCCAAGGCGCGGTGCTGCGTGACACGCATGGCCGCGAATATCTCGATGCCAACGCGTCCGTCTGGACGAACCTCCACGGGCACAATCATCCGAAAATCAACGCGGCGATTCGGCGGCAGCTCAAAAAGATCGCGCATTCGTCCGCGCTTGGTTTGGCGAATGAACCGGCGAGCCTGCTGGCGGAAAAGCTGGTGGAAGCGGCAAACCAACTCAACGCGGAACGCGGAATGGGGAGCGCGGAGTGGCTACCGGCACGGCTGCCGGGAATTCCCCGTTCCGCGTTCCGCGTTCCGCGTTTGAACAAGGTGTTTTTTTCCGACGACGGTTCGACCGCGATGGAAGTCGCCCTCAAGCTCGCGCACGAATTTGCGCGCCGAACCGGTCGCGGCAAAAAGCCGAGGTTTCTTTCGCTTGCCGGGGCGTATCACGGTGACACCGTGGGCGCCGTCAGTCTTGGCCACATTGATTTGTTTCACAAGGCCTACACCGGACTGCTGTTCAAATCGGACAGGGTGATGTCGCCGTATTGCTATCGCTGCCCGTTCAATCGGGCGAAACCAGAGCGCGCGGACGCCCGCGACTATCGCCGGTGCAATTGGGAGTGCGTCGGCAAGGTGGAGACGAAATTTGCGGCGCAAAAAAAGCGCGGTAATCCGTACGCCGCGATGGTCGTGGAACCGCTGATTCAAGGCGCGGCCGGAATGATTCCGCAACCCGCGGGATGGCTGCGCCATGTGGCCGAAATTGTTCGAGGCAACCGCGCGCAGTTGATCGCGGACGAGGTGATGACGGGCTTTGGCCGCACTGGCGCACCATCAACCATCAACGATCAACCATCAACCAGCTTGTTCGCCTGCCACCAGGAAGGCATTCAGCCTGACTTCCTTTGCCTCGCGAAGGGCCTAAGCGGTGGTTACGTCCCAATGGCTGCGACGTTGACCACACAGGAGGTTTTCGATGCGTTCCTCGGCGAATACGAAGAATTCAAAACCTTCTTCCACGGCCACAGCTATACGGCGAACCAACTCGGTACGGCTGCGGCACTGGCGAGCCTCCAGATTTTGCAGAGCCCCGCCTCGCTTCGCGCGAGAGAGCGGCTCGAACAAACGTTGCGCGAGGAACTGAAGACGGTGTGGTCGTCGCCGAACGTCGGCGATATCCGCCAGGTCGGTCTGATGGTCGGCGTCGAACTCGTGCGCGATTGGCGGACACGTGAGCCGTTTGGTTTGCGGGAGCGCGCCGGCATTCGCGTCTGCGAAGCGATGGCGCGGCGCGGAGTACTCACACGTCCCGTCGGTAATGTCGTTGTGCTCATGCCGCCTTATTGCACCACACCCGTCCAGGTCCGGCGGATCGTGGAAGCCCTGCGCGATGCGTTGCGCGAAGTTTTTGGGAAGTTTCCACGGGCTCGCCACCGCGCCTCGGGTCCACGAACTCTGGCGTAGCGGCGTCTGGGCAGAGCGCCGCTGGCTGTTGTTCCCACGAATTGCGGCGCTCTGCCGAGACGCCGCTACGGGGTTCATGCCACCTTCGCTTCGTGTATGCGATGGAACATTAATCCACAACGGGCGCAAGTCAGGGTTCGCGGGGACGCTCGCCCCACCGAGTTCACGGAACGGCTGTCCGCGCTCGATCCATACGCCGGAATCGCACAGCGCCGATGGCCAGTTGTTTCTGGCATCGAGCCTGGCGTGTCGATAAACTTCCCTCAATCAACGACTCATCATGAAACAAAAAGTCTGGAGAATTGCCGGCGTCAACTTCGATCATTTCCACATGGGCGACCTGTTGCGGATGGCCGTGGAGCATCCGCGCGTCGAGCTTGTGGGAATCAACGACGAACAGCCTGACCGGATGGAGGAAGCCATTCGCAAACTGGGCGTCCCGCGAGAGCGCAGCTTTACCGACTGCCGCGCGTGCCTGGAGAAGACGAAGCCCGACGTCGTCATTCTTTGTCCGGCAGCGTCGAAACATGGCGAATGGGTGAAGAAGGTCGCTCCGTACGGCGCGCACATCATGGTTGAGAAACCATTCGCTGCGTCGCTCAAGGAAGCCGACGCGATGATCAAAGCGATGCCGAAGGGAAGAACACTCATGGTCAACTGGCCGCTGCAATGGGTGCGGTCGCATCGCAAGGCTTATGAACTCATCGAGGCCAGTGTCATCGGCGACGTGCTCAACGTCTGGCATTTCGGCGGCAATCGCGGCCCGCTCTGGCACGGCGCGGACAAGGACGTGAAAACGCCCGAACAGGTTGCAAAAGAGAAACCGCACTCGTGGTTTTACCAGAAGGCGCGTGGCGGCGGTTCGTTGTTGGATTACCTCGGTTACGGCACGACGCTCGGCACGTGGTATCAGGGAGGGCGGCGGCCCATCGAAGTGAGTGCGACCGTGGACGAGCCAAAGGGACTCGAGGTGGACGAGCACAGCATCGTCGTGGCGCGTTACGCGCAGGGATTGTCCAAGTTCGAAACGCGTTGGGGCACGTTCACGGATCCCTGGACCCTTCAGCCGCAACCGAAGTGCGGCTTTGTCATCGCGGGTACCGACGGTACTATCAGCAGCTATGATTACGACGATTTTGTCACCGTGCAGACGCGCAGGAAGCCGGCTGCACATCGGGTCGCCGCGCCGGCAACCCCAGCGCCGAACCAGAACCCGATTCAGTATCTCATTCATTGTTTGGAGAAGGGTAAGCCGCCTGAAGGCCCGGTGAGCATCCGCATCAGCCGTATCGGACAGGAGATCGTGGACGCCGCCGTGCGCAGCGCGAAGTTGAAGCGGATGGTGAAGCTCGCTGCCTAAGCCGTAAGTAGTAGAAAGTAGGGCAGGCGTCCTGCCTGCCCAGCAGGGCCACTGGTTTCGTTGGATCAAGCGATCTCGGCGGGCATCACTAAAAAGTGATCGGCCGGGATCTTCGAATTTGTTCGCTCGGACTGGCGCCCGAGCGGGGCAGGCGAGACGCCTGCCCTACTTTGCGATTACCCGTTCAAGCCGGTGGGGCGACTCTTGAATCCGCGTAGGTTTCCCAGCCGGCTTCGCTGGGCACCGCGGGAAACAGATCAAATGCCACCTCCGGCCAATCCGCGGTGTAACGCAGGATGGCTTTAGCGTCCTCGGTCTCGAAGTGGACGATGGCCCGGCCGCCCTGGACATCGAGGTAGCTTTGCACGTTGGTGAACGCGGCGGGATAACGATACGACCGGCGTCGCGCCGCGATTTCGATGAGGCTTTTCGAGTCTTTCGGGAAATGGGCGATGGCAATGTAATGCATATTAAGCAGGGCTGTTGCCGGGGAGCCTATGCACATGGAAGGTTTCGACAAGACTGAACTTGCCCTCTGTCTCAACTTCACCAGTTAGTTTGGTTTCGCCGAGCAATGAGAATCGGTGCCGCTGAGCTTGCCGAAACTCCAAATCTCAAATTTCAAATACCAATGAAGCGCCAAATCCCAGAGCACCAGGATGGGGCTCCCAGACACGCTACCCTTGCCCGCCAGGATCGTCCTTGTCTGTTGGAGTTTGAGGATTTGCGATTTCTTTGGACTTTGGTTTTTGGGATTTGGAATTTCGCGCGTCAGCGCGCCTGGTGTTCCTGAATGTATTCCTGTTTCAAACCAAGCTTCTCCGGCGCGTGGAGGACGAGCATCTTCATGCGGATGTCCGCCGGCACTTCCGTGCGGGTCAACTTCGAGACAATAATCATGAGGAGGATTGCGAGCGGCAGCGCCCAAATCGCCGGTTGTTCAGCCAGGATTCGGAGCAGCGGATGGCCGGCATAAAAGTCGGCCAGGCCTTTGGCCCAAGGCGCCTGGTCGGCTAACATGGTGCTGGCGATGGTGACCAGGCTGAAGGTGCCGCCGACCAACATGCCGGTGGCCGCGCCCTTCATCGTGATGCCGCGCCACCAGGTGCTCAGGAACAAGAGCGGGAAATAACTCGTCGCCGCGATGGCAAACGCCCAGCCGACCATTTTGTTGATCTCGAATTTTTCGACGAAGAAACCGAGCAGGATCGCGCCGCTGCCACAGAGCACGGCGCAGACCTTGAACATGCGCATCCGCTGGTCCGGCGTTGATTTTGGATTAAGCATCCGGCCATAGACATCGTGCGCCAGCGCGCCGGTCAGGGAGACGAGCAGACCGCTGAACGTGCTCATGAACGCGGCGAATGCGCCGGCGCAGGTGATGCCGCTCAAAATGCTGCCCCAGGGGATGCGTTTCTTCTGGGGAGCACGCGCGCCCTCGCGCGTTGCGGCGGACGCCTCGTCCGCCGCCCCCGTGCGGTCAGCGAGGGCGCTGACCGCTGCACCCGGGGCGGGTGCGCTCCCCGTTTCATTCAGAATCCGCGGCAACTCCAACACCACCTTGTCCGTCCCTTTCGCGCCGGTGGCGGCGTAGAGGTCGGGCATCAGGTTGCGGCCGAGCACGCCGAACACGGGCGGGAACAAATAAAACACGCCGATGAGAATCATCACCCACATGGTGGTGCGCTTGGCGGCGGCGCCGTCGGGGTTGGTGTAGAAGCGCACGAGGATGTGCGGCAAGCCAGCCGTGCCGCAGACCAACGCGATGATGAGCGAGTAGGTGTAGAGGAGGGAATACAGGCGGATCGGTCGATGACTTAAATTCAATTGTGCCATTGCGAGCCGCACGCCGGTCGCTTCCGGGTTTCCCACGGCCCAAACTTTCCCGACTCCGTCGGGAATCAGGACAATTCCGTTGCTCGCCATCATGGATTGAAATTGAGTCAGCAAATCGCCGACGGATTTCGCGGTGAGGGTGAACGGTGCGATGACCGAGTTGGTTGACTGTCTGGAAAGCAAAACTTCCTTTTGGCTGAATTCCGAGCAGGCGCGCATCGCGGCTCCAACGGATGCCACGCTGTTCATCGAATAAACCTGGCCACTTAACCGGCTTCCCAGGGCGCTGAAAGGCCGAGTGACCGTTTGAAGAATGCGGATCGGGAGTGATGGTTGAACAGCGAAATCCCAGGAGTATGGCCGGAAGATGAGATAGTTGTTGGTGTCCAGGAGACTTCTCACACGTTCGGGCGGCAGCGCCGGAGAAATGCCGCTCGTGGCCGCCTTGGTGGTCAGCGGGCCGAAGGGATTGAGCCACGTTGAATCAGCAGGAGCTTTCTGCGGTAAATCTTTTCGACCAATCTCCGAAGCCGTCTCGAGCGAAATAGAAACATCGCCTTCAGAAATCATCGAAGGCGTTTCAGGAGCTTTTTGGTTGCACTGAAGGTGGCTTCCATAATTCCCATCCACCGCCATGAGCGCGAAGATGGGCACGGAGATGGCGAACATCTTGAGCCAATACTGAAACGCCTGCACCAGCGTGATGCCTTTCATGCCGCCGAGCGCCACGTTGAGCGTGATGACCGCGCCCACCAGCACCACGCCCGCCCAATACGGCAGTCCAGGAAAGATGTAGGCCAGTGTCGTCCCCGCGCCTTTCATCTGCGGCATGGTGTAGAAGAAACCGATGAACAGCACGAACACGACGGCGATTTTCCGGAACAACGGCGAGTCGAACCGGCCCTCGGCGAAGTCCGGAATTGTATAAGCGCCGAACCGTCGCAACGGCCCGGCGATGAAGAGCAGCAGGAACAAATACCCGCAGGCGTAACAGACCGGATACCAGAGCGCGTCGTAGCCGCTCGACATTACCATGCCCGCCACACCCATGAACGACGCGGCGCTGAGATATTCGCCGGAGATGGCGCTGGCGTTCCACCCGACGCTCACGCTGCGCCCGGCCACGAAGAAGTCACCGGCGGTCTTGGACCGTTTCGCCGACCAGAAGCCCATCCAGACGGTGGCAATGACCGTGAGGGCGCTGAAGGCAAGGATGTAGGGGTCGATTTGCATGGTTGGTTGAGAAAGTGAGCTGGTGAGCTGGTGTGAAAGTGGGATCAATAGTATCAGACATTTCGGGTCCTCTGTAGTAGCCAAGGCATCGGATTATTCCCCATGGCAACCAGTTTGCCAAGGACACGGTCGTAAAGCCGATGGAATTCGCGGGCATCACGTTTTGAGAGGTAATCGCAGTCCACAGCATGCATGATCCAGACTTGCGTTTCCGCGGCTTCGCCCTCTGCTTCGTTCAGTTTGTTGACGAAGACGGCTTCGTACTTGCGTCGGCGCCACGCTTCGGCGATCTGCGCGCCGACCGACCGCGACGACCTCCGACCTTGATCAGTCAGAGAATATGTCTCCTCCTTTGGAAATCGCTTCGACAGTTCGAAGAAGCGCTTTGCGCCTTCCCGGGCCAATTTGAAGACGTCAAGTTGCCAATGATGTTGAATCTTCCGCGATGTTGTCATACGCCTCTCACTTTCTCACCCTCCCACTTTCCCACTTTCTTGGGTCGCTTCGCTCGCCGCTGACGCCTCCTCCTCCTCTTCCAGGAAGATCGAGCGCTTGATAAAGACATAAGAAATGATCCACACAAAGGGAAAGAACAGCACGCCGAGGATGAACCAGGTGAGGGTGAATCCAAAGACGCGCGTTGCCATCGCCTCAGGATAAAAGTAGTTCAGCAACGGAAGTCCAAGCAGGGCGATCAGGAACGTGACGGCGCAGGCGATGGCCAGCCGGAGTTGGCGGCGCATCAGCCGCCGCAGGAACGCGTCGCTGTGCAGGTCCATCTCGCCGCCTTTAGGGTATTGCATAGTCGAAGGTCTTAACAAATGCGGAAGAGCGGGGCAACGCGGGATTTCACAAGCTCCAAGCACCAAACCCCAAATCCCAAATCCCAAAGAAATCCCAACCTCCAAGCTGCAATTTGCCAACGGTGTTCAGGCAACGACCCGGTGCCGATTGGGATTCGGAGTTTGGAACTTCTTTGGAGCTTGCAACTTGGGAATTGGGATTATCTTTAGCACTTTCCAAACCCCGCGCCGGTAGCGTAATTTCACCGCGCTTCATGCCGAGTGTCTATATTAAAACCTACGGTTGCCAGATGAACGAGCGCGACAGCGAAGCCGTCGCCGCCCAACTCGTGGCCAAGGGCTACACGCTGGCACCATCGGAACACGTCGCGGACGTAATTCTGCTGAACACGTGCAGCGTGCGCGACCTGGCGGAACAAAAAGCTCTCAACAAGATGGAGAATCTGGCGGCGGATATTCGCCGCAGCCGGCCACACGTCGTGCTGGGATTTATGGGCTGCATGGCGCAAAGCCGCGGACACGAGTTGATTGACAGACTGCCGGACGTGGACCTCGTCGTCGGCACGCAAAAGTTTCATCGCACGGCGGATTATCTGGACGACATTTTCGCGGGGCGGCGCGACAAGGTTGTCGAGGTCGAAGAGGAGAAGGGCAGCGAAGCGACGATCAAGGAGCATTTGCTCCACGGCAGAGGTGATGCGAACGGCGGTCACAGACTGCCGCTACAGGTCACTGCTTTTGTCAGCATCATGCAAGGGTGCAACCAATACTGCACGTTTTGCATCGTGCCCCATACGCGCGGGGAGGAACGAAGCCGGACGATTCCTGATATCGTCAAGGAATGCCGCGAACTGGTGTCGCGCGGTGTGAAGGAAGTCACCTTGCTCGGCCAGATCGTGACGAGCTACGGTCGCCGAAGATCCCCTCGCCCTTCACTCTCCCCATCGGATGGGGATAGGCTCGCGAAGCCGGTCGAGCGGTTTTTGCCAGATAGAGGATCGGGTGTTCCGATCCAGGATGGCAAATCTCCTTTCGTCCGGCTCCTCGAAGCCGTTCACGAAATCGCCGGACTGGAGCGTATTCGCTTCACTTCGCCGCATCCAAGAGGTTACGGCGATGATCTGGTGGAGGCTTACGCGCGACTGCCGAAGCTGTGCGAGAGCGCGCACCTGCCGGTCCAGAGCGGCAGCGATCGGATTCTGAAGCGGATGCATCGCGGCTACACGCGCGAGCGATACCTGGGCATCATCGACAAGCTGCGCCGGGTGAACCCGGAGATGGGCATCACCACGGATATCATCGTCGGCTTTCCCGGCGAAACCGAGGCGGACTTGGCGGAAACGTTGTCGCTGGTGCGGGAAGTCGGGTTTGACAACGCCTTTGTCTTCAAGTATTCGCCGCGCAGGGACACGCCGGCGGCAGCGATGCCGGACCAGGTGCTGCAGGCGGTCATCGAAGAACGACATGGCCGGCTGCTTGATCTGGTGAACGAAATCGGAAAGAAGAAATTTCAGGACTGCGTCGGGCGGCGCGCGCAGATTCTCGTTGAAGGGCCGAGCCGCAAGAATCCGGAACGCGACTTGAGAATCACCCGCGCCGGCTCGTTCACACTTTACGGCGACCCGGCCATCGTTAATCTGGAAGAGTCGAACCACGAATGAACACAAATGAACACAAATCATGCTGTTTCAGCACGCGTGCGTGCTCCCCGGCCCCGGCGCCAAACCGTCGTGGGCCCGTAAATTTTTGGCTCGTTGGCAGCTCGTGCATCGCCGTGAACGTTGACGTTCCTATTCGTGCCAATTCGTGTCCATTCGTGGTTAACCCTTTTTTGAAATGAAGCTTTCCACCTTATCGATTCTATTGGGGCTGGGCATGGGGTTGCCGCAGGTTTATGGCCTGATGAACCCGGCAAAGTTTCGTGAAGGAGTGCGCAAATTCCCGCGCTCCGAAACGTGGGGTTACGCGTTGATGTTGATCGGGACGGTCTGGTTTCTTTGGAATCTCAACCAGGAAAACATCTCCGACTTTGCGGCTTACAAGAAGGCGATGCTGATCGGCTTTGCTGCCGCCGGCGTCGCGACGTGCATTTACGTGCGTGATTTTCTGGCCGTGCGCGGGCTGGCAATCGTGCTTTTGCTTTTGGCAAAGGTGATGGTCGATACCGGCAGACCCAGCCTGGGGGAGACGCCCTGGGTTCTCGTTATCCAGACGTGGGCTTACCTGCTGGTCGTCGCGGGGATATGGTTCACCATCTCACCGTGGCGACTGCGCGATTTGCTGAACTGGGCAACAGCGACTGACACGCGGGTCCGCGTCGGCAGCGGTTCCGGCAGGTGGAGGCACAAGCCGCGTCGCAAGGCGCAGAGGCCGCCGCGCCGCCCACGACCGAACGCTCTCCCGGCCCGTGACGCAAGGCCGCGGCAAAATCCTCGTCATCCGCGGCGGCGCGATTGGAGACTTTATTGTGACGCTGCCGGTGTTCGCGGCGTTGCGGCGACAGTTTCCCGGAACGCACCTGGAGGTGCTGGGCTATCCACACATCGCGCGTCTGGCTGCGGCGGGCCGACTGGTGGATACAGTTTGTTCCATCGAAGCGCGAGCGCTCGCTGGTTTCTTCGCGCGCGGCAGCCAGCTCGATGAACGCCTGGCAAATTATTTTGCCGGGTTCGCTTTAATCATTTCCTTTCTCTTCGATCCCGACGGTATCTTTCGGGAAAACGTCACGCGCTGCTCGAAAGCGCAATTCATCGCCGGCCCGCACCGGCCGGATGAAAAATTGAATTTGCACGCGACGGAGGCCCTGCTGAAACCGCTGGAGCGATTGACGATCTTCGATGCCGATCCGGTGCCGCGGCTCAAGCTCGTAGCGCCCGCTTCCAGCGGGCAGGTGGCGCGTCAACCTGGCCGCGAGGCAGCGCGAGGCTCGGAAGCCTCGGAACCTGCCGACAAGGACGTCGGCGCCACAGGCCGCTGGCTTGCTCTCCATCCGGGCAGTGGCAGTGAAAGGAAAAACTGGCCGGAGGAAAACTGGATATGCCTCCTGCAGCATCTGCACAGAGCGACAAAGTTCAATTTTCAGCTGGTGGGTGGCGAAGCGGAAGGCGACCGATTGCAACGGTTGTCGTCTGTCCTACCGACGACGCGAATTCAACTCGCGCAGAGTTTGCCGCTCGTCGAGTTGGGGTGGCGGTTGCAGCAGTGCGCGGGCTTCATCGGGCACGACTCTGGAATCTCGCATCTCGCCGCGGCGCTCGGCTTGCCCGGACTGGTGTTGTGGGGCGAGACGAACCAGGCGATCTGGCGTCCGCGCGGTGACCGGATCACCGTCCTCACCTCAAACGGAGGGATCGCCGGAGTCACTGTCGTCGATGTCGTCGCCGAAGTGCGCAGCCGGCTTTAAAGCAGGAGACTGTTGCTTACGAGGGGTTCGCCTCTTGGGCTTGCTTCGCTTTTTCCCGCGATTTGTTGATCCGCTTGTTCCGCTGGTGCACCCGCCAGGCGTCAAAACAGAGATAGCCGATAAACAGCGCAGCGATTATCGCGATTCCCCATAGCCACGCACCGTTGAAATCGAGACGGTTTGGCTTCACACCATCCAGCGGGTTGAGCGGGTCCACGTTGACCGAATGCAGAATCATGTTTCGAACTGATTGAAATACTCCAAAACTTCAGGTCAGACGGACACTGGAAACCAAAGAATTTAACCTGTCAGGAGAGTTAATGAATTCGCGCGTCGGCTCAAGAAGAAAATTTCGCTTGTGCGTTGTGCCTGGAGGTTTAGTATCACTTATCCCTGACCACCAGGAGCGTAACCAAACCATCAACTACAGGAGCAAACTATGTTCAACCAAAACAATTCCTTGATCGTGCCTGCGATTATCCTCGCGCTGGCCTTGAGTTCATCAACGGCGGGTCGCGCGGAAGACGAACAACAGGCGGGGAATATTTCCAAAGATCTCCCTGGTCACGCTCAGTTGACAGCGGCGCTGAAAGCGGTCGTGGACGTCGGAGGCACGAAAAACGCCGGCTTTGGTTTAAATATGTGGGCGACCGTTGTAAACCGGGATGGAATCGTCTGCGCAGTGACCTTCTCGGGAAATGATCGCGGCGATCAATGGCCGGGCAGCCGTGTCATTTCCGCGCAAAAGGCGAACACCGCAAACGCATTCAGTCTGCCCGGCCTCGCGCTCTCGACGGCGAACCTTTACTCCGCCGTGCAGCCGGGCGGCACTCTGTTCGGATTGCAGGAAAGCAATCCGGTGGACACGTCGGTCGCCTACCAAGGGCCTTCGCAGAGTTACGGCCAGGCGAACGATCCCATGGTCGGACACAAGATCGGTGGCGTCAATGTGTTCGGTGGCGGCCTGGCGCTCTACAACAAGGAAGGCAAACTCGTCGGCGCGATCGGTCTCAGCGGCGACACTTCCTGCACGGATCATATCATCGCCTGGAAGGTGCGCCACAAGCTGAACCTCGACAATGTTCCCGCCGGCGTCAGCCCGACCGGTGACGACAATATCATTCATGATATCGCGCCTGATGCGCACGGTCATCCCGTCAGCGCCCACGGCTTCGGTCATCCTGACCTGGGGGATTCTGAGAAGGCGATTGCAGCAGCGCTTCCGACCAAGTATCCGGTCGGGCCGAATCCGTAATCGTCGTCTCGCGTTGCGAGGGACGGCGTGTCGCTGTCCCTTCCCAATGCGCCGGGAAAAGGGACGCGCTGTCTTTTCGGAAACGATTTCTGACACCCTCCTGGAGAGTGATTGCCAAAAGAAATTCCGAAATGGTGGGCGACGACCTGCGGGTCGTCGCGGCAAACCGGCACGTTTGGCCCACGATTTCAGAAATTACTTTTGGCAACCTGTATATGTGTTGGAATCGCCGTGGGCATAAGATTTGGCCGCGGCGAGCTGGTTTTCTGCGGTCAGGGTCAGCAGGCAGAAATTCGCCGGCTGATCAACCTCCAACCTGGAATTCAGACCGATACATTTCGCCGGGCGAACTGAGAATCCATCCCAGACCTCGCGCCAACCGCAACGCAGCATCTGCGCTGCGCGGAACACGCCATCGATAGGTCTGAGCGCCGAGCCGGCGTAGTTGCTCCTGCCCGGCTGGCGCACGATCTGGTCGGCGCCCACCTCGAGTACCAGCGCCCCGAGGGAGTAAGCACCGGGCGGCGCGCCCGCAGCCGCCATCGCGTCGGTCGTGTAATAAATCGATTCCTTGCCCAGCGCATGGTGTACCAGCCGAAAGAGTTGAGGGGAGACATGAATTTGATCGGGAATCAGACTTACGGTCAAACCGGGCGTGTCGAGCGCGCGCCAGACGATGTTGTCGTGGCGGTCGAGTTGTTGCGGGCAGGCGTTGCCGAGATGCGTGAAGCCGGTGGCTCCTGCTTTCACCGCTTTTTCCTGTTTCCAGCGCATTTTTGCGTTCGGGCGCGAGAGTCAGCAGCAGCGGGTCGTTTTCCGTGAGCGATCGCAGGTGGCCAATTTTTTCCGGCGTCGGATCGAGCATCAGCGCCGGATCATGCGCGCCGTGGAAGCCTGGTTCCGACGACAGGAAAGGGCCTTCGACATGCCAACCCGCAATCGCCTGTTCGAGCTCGCTTGATTGGGAGCGCAGCTTGCGCAAATGTCGCAGGCGCGCCGTCAACTTTGGCCACTCGTCGGTGACCAATGTCGGCAGAAAGCGGCAGCAGCCTGCGGCGCGCAACGCCCGCGTCGCCGTCAGAAACTGATCGACAGTCAAATCATCCCGCTGAAAATCAACGCCTGCAAACCCATTCACTTGCAGGTCCACCAGCGCCGGCGCGATCCATCTCCGGCGCTCGACCGGCCGGGTTGCGGCGCGCAGATGGGTGATGACGCCGTCGCGCCATTCGAGCGCAACCGGTTCGCCGGTCGCGTAATGATGCGCGCGGATTTCGCCCTGCTGCATGGCCTTATCTCCGTTTGCTCGACGCGCGTTGGCAAGCAGAATATCCTTGTCATCCCTCAACCCCGACGACACTTTCACAGCCAAAAATTATTCGTATGAAAGTCGAATTCTACGGGCACGTCCGCCAATATCGCAACATCCAGAAGGAGATTGACGCCAACATCCAGCAGGTGCTCGCCAGCGGCCAATACGTCACCGGGCCCATGCTCAAGCGGTTCGAGGAGGAACTGGCGCGTTATCACAACATGAAATTC
>QHPA01000013.1 GCA_003218935.1 Verrucomicrobiota bacterium | reverse complement strand
TATTCTCGCCCATCATTCCGTTGAGCGACACACTGCGAACGCGTATCACGCTCTTGCCTCCTATCTTAAAGCCCAATTTGTCGCTGGGACATCGATAAATCTGCTCCGCCGGACTGTAAGGAAACAGACGCCCATTGCGAATATCAGCAATGTTCGTCGCGCCTGGCAACGAGGAGACGTCTCCGCCGATCCACGCGTTGGTGTTACCCAGCAAGTTGGCCAGTATCCTGTCATTGAAATCCAGGCTGTAAAGGATTGCCCCCAGAGTCAATTGCTTGAGATTGTTCACACAACTGATTTGGCTGGCCTTTGCCTTGGCTTTCGCCAAGGCAGGCAATAACAGGCCGGCGAGTATCGCGATGATGGCGATGACCACCAGCAGTTCAATCAGGGTAAAGGCGGCGCGGCGAGCAGGGCGTCGGGCACCAGTCACGACAAGCGCTGAGTTTGACTCGGACATACCTGGTCCTTTCCAATATGGTTTTTCGGGCTGTGCGTAAATAATAGCCACGTTCGTCCCTCCCGTCAATGTCTGGTCTGGTTCAGTTTGGTGGGGCGAGGCTACTGACGAGCCGGCTCGCGAGGACGCGCGCCCCACCCAAAATGCGAACTGTAGCACTGCCCAACGTTCTGAACGCGACGGACGCAACCGAATTATTGTTTTACAATTGGCGCCGGAACGGAGAATGTCTGGTATCGCTTAAAAATCTATCCACCACGACATGGATTCTATGAAGAGCAAGCAGGTCCTCAAACTGTTCCCGGCCTTTACGTTGATCGAGCTTCTCGTCGTCATCGCTATCATCGCCATCCTCGCGGCCTTGTTGCTCCCCGCGCTTTCCAAGGCGAAGGAAGCGGGCCTGCGGGCCAGGTGCAAAAGCAATCTCCGCCAGGTTGGCCTCGCCATGGCGATGTATGCCCACGACAACCGCGACAACCTCCCGGACCTCACCAAGGCCCCTTACATTCCCAATTCCAATCCGGACGCCGGCCCAAGCTATTGGGCCTGGGACATGCCAAACGGCGTGGCGAACGCCTTCCTGAACACGGGCATGCAACGGCACGTCCTGTATTGCCCCTCCGGCGCGCCGCAGGACAACGACAAACTGTGGGATTTCTGGAGCCGCAATTACAAATATCACGTCACCGGCTACGGCTGGTTGTTCAAACGCTTTGGCGGTGTGCTGGACAAATACGCCCGCAGTACTGTTCTGGGCAGCTCCACCAACGCGCCCACTGAAAGCGAAGTGGTCATCGATGCGACTATCTATCAGGACCGGACGAACAACTTCACCCGAATCCAGGGCGGCTGGACCGATGACCGGGGCCGGGTGGCCTATCACCGCACGAGCCACCTGGAGGGAAATCGGGCGGCCGGCGGCAACCTCCTGTTTCTCGACGGCCACGTTATTTGGCGCAACTTCAATCAAATGACCAATCGCACTCCTACTTTGAGCATGGGTGGCCCGCCGGTCTTTTGTTTTTGACCCTGCGAGTGGCTTAACTCGACTTCGGCCAATTTTCCTCCGCAAACCCTTTAGAGTTTGACCCGACGAATTCCATCCTGATCATTTCACGCTATGAAATTGTTTTTAATCGTTGCCGCTTTTCTCGGTCTTTCCTGCGTTGGCCCGGTGAGCGCCGCCGGACGTTCCGGCAAGACTTACAATTTTCCGATCTATAAAAACAATCCGCCCGGAAAACAGCTTTCCGGCGCTTACGCCCCCGCGGACAGCTCGCCCCTTGCGCCTGAGGAAACTCAGAAAAAGTTCAAAGTCCCGAAAGGTTTTGAAGTGCGCCTCTTCGCGAGCGAGCCGGAAGTGGTCAATCCCGTGGCGATGACCTGGGACGAGCGCGGGCGCTTGTGGGTGTTGGAACTTTACGAATATCCGAAAGGTGTCCCCAAAGGACAGAAAGGCCGAGACCGCATCAAGATTCTCGAAGACACCGACGGCGACGGCAAAGCGGACAAAGTCACCGTGTTCGCCGATGGTTACTCGCTTGCCACCGGACTCGCGCTCGGCAACGGCGGCGTCTATCTCGGGGTCGCGCCCGACCTCCTCTTCCTCGAAGACACCAACGGCGACGACAAGGCCGACAGGACCACGGTGCTCAAGACCGGCTTTGGCATGGAAGACCGCCACGAATTGCTCAACGGATTCGCCTGGGGACCGGACGGCTGGCTCTACATGACCCACGGTGTGTTTACTCACTCGAAAGTGCGCGACCCGAACGACCCCGACGGCTTCGGCGTGCAGGTGGACGCCGCGCTCGCCCGCTATCATCCGCGCACCAAAAAATTCGAAGTGTTCGCTGACGGCACAAGCAATCCGTGGGGTGTGGATTGGAACGAGCGCGGCGACGCGTTCGTGAGCGCATGCGTGATTCATCACCTCTTCCACATGGCGCCGGGCGGTCAATACAATCGGCAAGGCGGCACGTGGGCGAATCCGTACGGCTACGTCGGGGATCTGCCCAGCAAGGGCCTGCCGGCGATTGTTGATTGGCGCCATTATCGCGCGGCGCATTCGGGCATCTGCATTTATCAGGGCGACCAATGGCCGGCTGAATGGCGCGGGCTGGTGTTCATCGGCAACATCCATCAAAGCGCCATCAACTGCGACCGCCTGACGCCCGTCGGCTCGACTTATCGCGCGGAGAAGGAATCGAAACTCCTCGGCCCGGACAAAGGCCCGTGGGAAGTGGGCGCGGGCAACTTCCTCGTGTGCGACGATCACTGGTTTCGCCCGGTGAGCGTGCAGACCGGTCCCGACGGCGCGATGTGGATTGCCGACTGGAGCGACAAATATCCGTGCTACCAGAATGCGCAGGCTGACCCCGACGGAGTGGATCGCGAGCTGGGCCGCATCTGGCGCGTAGTGTGGGTCGGAGATCAGCCGGGCAAGATCGTGGCGAGCAGGCCGGAGAAGGGCATGGATTTGAGCAAACTGGCGAAGGAGGAATTATTCAAGCTTCTTCACAGACAGAACTCTTGGCATCGTCGGCAGGCGCAACGATTGCTTGGAGAAAGGATTACAAAGAATGATGCGTCCGTCATTGCTGGTTTGTCCACGCTCGTCGCTCCTAAATTCCGCTTGGCAGACAGTGGAATTCGCACTGAAACGCGGCTAGCTGCCCTCGGAGTGCTGCACCAAAGCGGGCTGTTAACTGAGCAGACTCTTGACGGTGCTGCTCATGACAAATCTCCGGAACTCCGCGCGTGGGCTGCCCGATTTACCGGTGAACCTGGTCGCGATTTTTTCAGATATCTAAGCCGTCTGCTTGGTTCGGCAATGGACGATGAAGTTTCCGTACGTGCCGCAGTCGCGGTTGCCCTCAGGCAGATCAACTCGGGCTCTTTCACCGTAGATTCGTCCACTGAATATGTGGCGCCTCACCTTTTTGCGACCTTTGAACCCCTGTTGCAGAGGCCGAGTCCAACAAACGATCTTTACTACCCTCACATCATCTGGATGGCAATGGAGCCGCGATTGATCGAGGAACCTTCGGAGTACCTGGAGATGTTCGCAAAGTACGAGAACTGGGTTAGTGGCTATTGCTTGCAGCGTGCAATGCGACGCATCTGTGATCTCACCGACGCCGACGCCCGCGCAAAACATTTGAACGCCGCGATGGAATTTCTCGGCACCATCGCGGCCAAGACCACGCTCGCCGACGCCGCGCTCGATGGCCTGATCGACGCTTTCAAAAGCAAAGGCGCGCCGCCCACCATTCCGCTCGAACAGATCTTCGCGAAGCTCACGACAAACCCCGCTCTTGCCGACAAAGCCCGTCGGCTCGCCACTTTGCTCGGCGACACCACTGCCAGCCGCGCGCTCATCGCGAGGATCAACGACGCGAGGGCGAGCGTCGAAGACCGCCTGAAGGGCATTCAGGCCGCGCGTGAGACGAAGGACGCCGCGGCCAAGGCGGAGCTGCTGAAGTTCATCCGAACTCCTGTAGCAGCCGAGGTAACGAGGCTCACTTCTCCGGCCGGAAAGTCAGAGCCTCCTCACGTCGGCTCCTACGCGCAGTTGCAGGTCGAAGCCATCCGTGCCCTGAGCACGTTCGACGGAGACGAAATCAGCGCCGCAGTCGTGGACGCCTGGAAGAATTTTAATCTGCCGACGCGCCGCGCCGCCGCCGACGTACTCGTGACGCGCAGCAAGTGGAGCCGCACGCTGTTGGCCGGTGTCGATAAAAAGGTTGTCGATCCGCAGGACTTCTCCGCCACAGCCCGTCGCGCGCTGGCGAAGAGTTCAGACAACACCGTGGTTGACCACGCCAATCGCGTTCTCGGACGTTACCGCGCCACGGGCGAGGACAAGCTCAAACTCATTGCCGAAAAACGCAAAGCGGTGTTGAACGGCGAGCCGGACCTCAAAGCCGGCTACGAAGTGGCAAAACGCACCTGCTTCGTCTGTCACAAACTTTACGGAGAAGGCGCGGACGTCGGCCCCGATCTGACCGGCGTGGGCCGCAGCACGCTGGACGCCCTGCTGCACAACATCATCGACCCGAACGAAGTCATCGGAATGGGCTTCGAGAACACCGAAGTCGAGCTGAAAGACGGTCGCACGCTCAACGGGCGGATCGTTGAGGACACGCCCACCCGATTGAAGCTCCTTGCCTCCGGTCCCACCGAACACCTCATCGCGCGGAGCGATATCGCCGTCGTCAATGGCAAACCGCGCATCCGCACGAGCGACTTGAGCCTGATGCCCGAAGGCCTGGAGCAGATGTCCGACGCCGACTTCCGGAACATGATCTGGTATCTACTGAACCCGCCCGGCGACAACCGGCCGATGACGCCGCAGCTTTGGAAGGAACTCACCGGCGAAGACATGCCGGCGAAGAAGTCCGCCCGCTCTTCGGCCAGCGATTGCAAATCGGCCGCGTAGCGAAAGGCCCCTGACTCATGATGAGATCTGGCGCTCCTCCGTTCTCTGGCCCGCTTCCAGCTATAACCTTTTTGCGAAGCGCTCGTTTGTGGCTTCAGGACCGCGGAGAATGATTCCCCGCAGTCGAAACAAAACAAAATTCGATCGGAAGAATGTCATTTATGAGAATCTTATCTGCACTCGCTCTGGTCTGCGCCGGGATTGTCGGTTTGAGCGCAACCATCAATGCCGCTGACGCTCCGGCCCGCCGGGACCGCCGCGACCTGCGCGAAGACCGCGCTGATCGCAACCATGATGTGAAAGACCTCCGAAAAGACAAGGCCGACGCGCAATCCGACCGGCAGGACATAAAAACCGATGTGAAGAATGTTCGCAGCGACCGGCAGGACCTCCGCAAAGACCGTGCGGACGTGCGCGGCGACCGCGCCGATCTTCGCAAAGATGGCAAAGAGCTGCAGGAAGACCGGCAGGGATTGCGCCAGGACCTCAAGAACGGCAATGTCGCCGGGGCGCAGAAGGAACGTTCCGAAATCAAATCCGACCGCGCGGACGTTCGGAGCGACGTCAATGGCCTGCGCCAGGACAAACAGGATGTTCGGACGGATCGCCGCGACCTTCGTAATGACGTGAAGGAGGCGGGCAAGGACGGGCAGGACTTGCGCCAGGACCGCCGGGATATCCGGCGCGATCGGCGCGACATTCGTCGCGACAACCGGGACGTCCGGTCCGACAAGAAAGACCTCAAAGAGGACGTGAAAGACCTAAGCAAGGACAAGCAGACGCAACCTTCCGCGGGTAAAAACTAAATGGGGCGTGGGTTCGACGACGGCGCCCTGAAATCGTTGTCGTGGGAAACGTGGGAGCCGGAACCGGAAACGGTTCCGGCTCTTTTCGTTGAAGACCAACCGAGCGAAAATCCATCGGGCCTGTAAGTCAGCTTCGTCGCCTCGCCCGGCGTCGCGCCTGACGTAAACCGGTTCACCGTATTGAGCGAAGGCATTCGCGATGAGCCGGGGCGGGAAGTGAAATAGAAGCAAGCGAAACAATCATCGCCAAAGATTGGAAAGCGGGCCACAAGCATTCCCGGAACGAAGCGGGTCCGGCAGGGCGTTGAAGGTCACGTCGCCGGAACAAACCGCTGAAAAAGCAACGCGGCGACAAACAACAGGACAAAGGCGAACCCGGTCCAGATCGCCTGCCCACCGGCCACCGCCAGCAGATCAACGAGCACGATCCCCGCCAAAAGCCCGCCGACCGCGCGTCCCACATTCGGATCGGAAATCGTAAAGGCGTGGCGCAGGCAGTGGACAATCCACAGACCCAGAATTGCTGAAAGCAGCAGCGCCGAGCGCCGAAAACCACCGGCGTTGACAGCCAGCGCGAGCAGAATGGGCGCGGCCAGCAGGTAGCTGGGCCAGTAGTTCAGCGTGCCGCCCGTGCTTTCCTGCCGGGCCAGAAAACTCAAGCCAACGATGTAGGCGGCGAGCGCAAACGCGCTCCAGATGGCCAGGCCGCTCACGCCATGGATCGCCGTCGAAGCCGCCACGAGATAGAGAAAAAAACGGCACGCGGCCATGAGCACCGGGGAAAAGCCGACCAATTTATGGACCGCGTCGTAAATGACGATGCAAACCAGGAGCAGCACCGCCAGAACACCGGTGGTTTTGCTGAGCAAAATCAGGATCACTGTCCCGGCTCCCAGCCAGCCGAAGCCCCAACGCCAGACCTCATCGACGGTGATTTGCCCGGATGGGATCGGGCGTTCCATACGGTATTGCCCGTCAAACTCGACGTCGAACGCGTCGTTCAAAAACATCCCGCCGAGGAAGAGGCAGGTCGTGCCGAGGCAGACCACCAGGAACATCCACCCGCTCCCGCCGCCGCCGAGCAGCCAGCCTGCCAGGCAATTCGACCAGACCGTGGGCAGGTTCGATACGCGCCCCAAAATAAGCAGCGTCCGCCAATACGGCGTCGGCTCGGTCCTGGTGAGCAGCAGCATGGTGCGCGATTAAGAAAGCAGGAAGGTGGCGAAAAGCAATGCTGGGAGCTTCACACTGCTGTTAATCCGCGTTCCGCCATTTGGCGCAACGTCCATTCGTATTCCGCGACGAGCTGGTCCACGACCTTCCGGTTCTTCAACTCGGGCGGCAGAACTTCCCAGGTGTAGGTCTCCATCTCGATGTGCGAACAAAGCGAAGGGTTTTCTTTCAAAATGTCCATGACCCCGAGGAGGTGATCGGAAGTGTTGTCAAACAACGGGGTCGGTTTGCTGTGCAGCGGAATGTGGAAATGGATGCGCCACTCTTCGGATTTCGGATTTCGGATTTCGGATTTCGGATTTAATGAGGCGTCCAGGTCTTTGTAGCGCGTCATGGCGCCGTCCGCCGCGCGCGCTACGACCTGATGAAAATAGATGTCGTCGGCGAAGGCTTTCAAAGCAGCGCAGACTTCAGGAGTTGGCCGGACTTTTAACGCCGAACTGAAATGCAGCTTGCTGATTTTGATGCGGTGTTGCTGGAACCGGGCGATGACGTCACCAGGCTCCTCGAATTCCACCGCAAGATGGCAGGTGTCGTAGTTGACGCCGAGATGTGCGTCGAGGCGCGGGTCATTCGGACGGTCGGCGCGGAGTTGTTCAAAGAATCTCGCCGTTTCCTCGCTTGTTTCCAGATAGCAAAGCGGCTCCGGCTCCAGTCCGAGATGCAGCTTCCGGCCTGACCGCTCGCTCAACTTCGCGATGTGCTCGACGCAGCGCCAAACATTGTGCCGCATCGCGCGCTCCTGCTCCTTCGTCTTGATGAACTCCTTGCACGAACAGGGAACGGTGCTGACGCTGCCTTCGACGCCGTCGGGCGCGACTTGCGCGAGCAAATCGAACAACCGGTTCGTGTATTCGACTCGTTCGTTTGTTGTCCAGTCGGGAGCATAAACCTGTTCCTTCACCCGCGCGCCGTGGAACCGGCCGTAGGGAAATCCATTTATTGTGAAAACGTAGCAGTTCTGCCGGTCGAGCCATTTCTGAAACGCGAGCAACGCGGTTTTATCCGAAAGCTCGCGCGAGGCCTGGTCGCTCAGACGCAGGCCGATGGCGTAAGGCTTGTCCTGGCAGACCCGCTCCTTCACCGCGAGCGTGTATTTCTCCAGCGCCGCGAACGTCTCGCTCCAACTTTCACCGCGATGGATATTGGTGCAGTAGGCGAGGTGGAGTCCGTGATTGAGCTTCATGCTTTCGCGCGACAGTAAATCCGATGGGGAAACTATTACAACCGCGGTGTGTGTTGAAATACGTGTTCCGACTTACCTCGGGGCGCGGGCTTCAGTCTGCTTCAACGTACGAGACTCAGACTCGATGCACAGCGCCTGTCAACCCTTCGGCAGCTTGAACTTCTTGTTCTGGCTCAGAAACTTCAGCGGGTTCTGGTAAACCACGTTGTCCACGTCTTCGGCGCTCCAGCCGCGGCGTTTCATTTCCAGCGCGGTGTAGGGCACGTTCAACGGGATGCTCACGCCCCAGTCGCACGCGCTGTTCAGCCAGAGCCGTTCGTTGCCGTAATTCTCCAGCATGTCGATGGCGCGCGCAGGCGAGCATTTCGATTCGGGATAGAGCGTCATGCCGGCCCAGAACCCGGCGTCGAGCACCAGCTTGATCGTGTGTTCCTCCACGTGATCGATGATGACGCGTTCGGGCTGGATACGTTTGTCGCTCTTGATCGCGTCAACGATCAGCCGTGTGCCCTTGAGCTTGTCTTCGAGGTGCGGCGTGTGGACGAGGATCATCTGGTTGTGGCGCGCGGCGAGGTCCACGTGCATTTCGAGCACCTTCATTTCGTTGCGCGAGTTTTTGTTCAACCCGATTTCGCCGATGCCCAGCACGTTGGGGCGGTCGAGGAATTTCGGGATGAGCGCGACGACTTCTTCGGCGAGCTTCAGGTCCTCGGATTCCTTGGGGTTGATGCAGAGCCAGCAGAAGTGCGGCAGACCGAACTTCGCGGCGCGTTTCGGCTCGTAATCGGTGAGCTGGCAGAAGTAGTCGTAGAAACCGTTGACGCTGCTGCGGTCGTAGCCGGCCCAGAAGGCGGGTTCGCAAACACAGGCGCAGCCGGCGGTGACCATGTCGATGTAATCGTCAGTCACGCGACTGACCATGTGACCGTGAGGCTCGATGTAGCGCATTGCAGAATGTTCGTTGTTAGTGGTCAGTTGTCAGTGGTTATTTGCATCGGACTGGCTGGCGTAGCCATTATGGAGTGCAT
>QHPA01000012.1 GCA_003218935.1 Verrucomicrobiota bacterium | reverse complement strand
TCGCCTGAGCAATCCCCACATACAGCGACCTCTCGGTGACGTCCATCAGGCGCTGGGCTTCCAGACTGCAGCCCCCCACCGCCACCGTCCGGGCCGTGTCTCCGACAAAGCCGTTGTAAACCACGCCCACATCCAGACTCACGATGTCGCCAAATTGCAGTCGCCGCGCGTTCGCCAGTCCGTGCACCACTTCGTCGTTCACCGAAATGCAGATATTGCACGGATACTTCCGGTAACCAAAAAAAGCGCTTCTGGCCCCGTAATGTTTGATGCGCGACGCGGCGTAATAGTCAACCTCACGGGTCGTCACGCCCGGCCGGATGAACGCCGCCACTTCCTCAAGCACCATGCTCGCCACCGCGCAGGCCGGTCGCATCGCTTCGAGGTCCCGCCCCGTTTTCAGAATGATCTTCAATTCAAAGCCGCCACGGTTTTCGCGAACCGTTCCTCCGGCGACAGCGCGGCCTCAACCACTGTCAATTTGCCCTGTTGCCGGTAATGCTTCGCCAGTGGTCTGGTCTGACGCGTGTAAATCTCGAATCGTTTGCGCACCACTGGCTCACTGTCATCCGCCCGCTGCGTCAACCTGACCGGGCAATCGTCGCAAATCCCGGCCACTTCAGGCGGCACGGAGTAAATATGATACACCCGGCCGCATTTCGGGCAACTCCAGCGTCCCGTTATCCGATCGAGAACAATGGCCAGATCGCAGTTGTATAAAATGACGGCCTCGATCGGCGCGTTTCGCGCTGCCAGCCATTCGTCCAGTGCCCTGGCCTGGCTCAGCGTTCGCGGAAAACCGTCGAGCATGAAACCGTGCTCGAGCGGCACCGACTTCATCCATTCGCCCATCAACTTCAGCACCGTCCGGTCCGGCACCAACTCGCCTTTTTCAAGGAACAATTTCGATCGCTGCCCGATGGCTGAGCCGTTTTCCACTTCGCGTCGCAGCAAATGGCCCGACGAAACGTGGTCCAATCCGAATTCCTGCTGCAATCGCGCGGCAAGGGTCCCTTTTCCCGACCCGGGCGGACCCAGAAGTATGATCCGCCGCTTCATGCATCAGAAGCGGCCACGAAGCCGGCCCTTCTTCAAAAATCCGTCATAATGCCTCATCAACAGGTGCGACTCCATCTGCCGCATCGTGTCCAGCAAGACGCCCACGGTGATCAAAATGCTCGTGCCGCCAAAAAACCGGGTAACCGCCTGGGGAATCAGAAACACCTGTCCCAACAGCGAAGGAACGATGGCAATCACCGTCAGAAAGATCGCGCCCGCCAGAGTTATTCGGCTCATCGCCCGGTGCAGATAATCGCTGGTCTGTTGGCCCGGCCGCACGCCCGGAATGTAGCCGCCGTGCTTCTTTAAATCGTCGGCAATCTGGATTTCGTTGAACTGCGTCGCCACCCAGAAGTAGGAGAAAAACAGAATCATCAGCGAATAAAGAACGTAGTAAACCAAATGCCCCTGCTCTAATTGGCGCCCGATGTCCGCAAAGAACTTCATGCTCTTAAGATTGCTCAACAGGTAGCAAATCTTGCTGGGGAACATCAGAATTGCCGACGCAAAAATGATCGGCATCACTCCGGCGTAATTGACCCGCAGCGGCATGAACGAGCTTTGCCCGGCATAGACCTTTCGCCCGACCATCCGCTGGGCGTATTGCACCGGAATTTTCCGTTGGGCTTGCGTGACCGCGACGACACCGGCCACCACCGCCAGCAACAGGAAAACCAACGCCACTCCGTGGAACAGATTAAACTGGCGTTCGATGCCGGCGTGCGGAGTAAACATGACGTAAGCCGCCTGAACGGCGCTGGGCAGGTCCGCCACAATTCCGATGGTAATGACCAGCGAAACGCCATTGCCGATGCCGCGTTCCGTGATTTGTTCCCCCAACCACATCAGCAGCAGTGTGCCGGTCGTCAGAATCAACACGGTTTGAATCCGATACCACCAGAGGTTCTCTTCCAGCACCAGCGTGCCGGTGAACTTCGGAAGCTTCTCCGGATGTTCCCAGGTCAAAGCCATGAGCGTCCCGTGCCCAAGACACAACACGACTGTCAGGCAACGGCCATATTGGATAAGTTTCGCGCGCCCGCCTTCTTCCCGCGCCAGTTTGCTCAACTGGGGAACCACTGCCGTCATCAGTTGGATAATGATGGTCGCGGTGATGTAGGGCATGATTCCCAGGGAGCCAACGGCGCAATGCTGGAGCGCGCCGCCGGTAAAGAGGCTGTACATGCCTAAAATGGAGCTGCCCAGCGTCTCGGCGTTCTTCTCGAAATATTTCATCAGCTCCGCGCCGTTCAAACCCGGGATCGTGATCCAGGCCATGACCCGACAGATGCCCAGGAGCAATAGCGTGAAGATGATCCTCGACTTGAGTTCGGGAATCTTAAAACAGTTGGCGAAGGTGTTGGCTATGGCGCGGAACATGCGTCAGCGATGGAAGAGGGACATGATTCAAGCTTTGGCTGGCTTACCCTTTCCGGCGCCGGCGATCTCGCAGACGCCACCCGCCGATTCAATCTTGGCCCGCGCCGAGGCGCTGAACGCATGCACGCTAATGTTCAATTTCCTTTTCAACTCGCCGGCGCCGAGAATCTTGATGCCAGCCCCGCGGCCGTTCGCCAGGCCGACCGCCCGCAACGCTGCTTCATCCACGCGTGCGCCGTTTTCGAATCGGTTGAGCGATTCAACGCTAACTGGAATATAGCGGGTCGTGTGACGCGCATTGTTGAAACCACGCTTCGGCATCCGCCGAATCAATGGCATCTGGCCGCCTTCAAAACCGATGCGGATCGAGCTGCCGGACCGCGCCGTTTGGCCTTTGCCGCCGCGTCCACTGGTCTTGCCGTGGCCGCTGGATTCACCCTGGCCGAGTCGTTTGCGACGATGTCGGGCGCCGGGACGAGGTTTAAGATCGTGTAAACGCATAAAAACTAAGCCGCAGACGTCGTTTCCTTCGCGCGCAGCTCCAGGCCGCGGCCGCGGTAAATGTCCTGGCGCAAGCGGAGTTGTTGCAAGGCCCCCAAGGTCGCTTTTGCCACGTTGGCGGCGTTTTTGGAACCGAGCGATTTGGTCAACACGTCCTTCACCCCGGCCGACTCGAGCACGGCGCGAACGGTCTTGCCGGCGATGACGCCCGTGCCTGGCGAGGCCGGCCGCAGCAGGACGCGCGCGCCGTCGTAGGCCGAGAACACCTCGTGCGGGATGGTCGCCTCTTTCAACGACACGGTTACCATGTTTTGCCGGGCGATATCGCCGCCCTTTCGAATGGCGTCCGCCACTTCGCCGGCCTTTCCCAGGCCGAGACCGACGCGACCGTGCTTGTCGCCGACGACAATCAAGGCGCTGAAGCTGAAGCGGCGCCCCCCTTTCACGACCTTGGCGGAGCGATTGATGTAAACCACCTTCTCGCTCAGCTCGTTCTCCCCCTTGCCCTCGCCCGAGCCATCACCGGATTCCGGCGCGGGTCGGCCCCGGCGCGAGCCCCGACCGCGGCCGCCGCGGCCTGGTTCCGGATTGGTTCTGATTACGTCAGCCACTTTTTTCCTCGTTCAATTAGAATTTTAGTCCCGCTTCCCGCGCGGCGTCCGCCAGCGCCTTCACCTTGCCGTGGTAGCGGGCGCTGCCGCGATCAAACACGACTTGTTCGATACCTTTGGCTTTTGCCGTTTCGGCCGCCATCTTGCCCAGGCGCGTCGCGCCGGTCACGTTGGCCGCCAACGGCGCCCGGTCGGGAACCGCCTTGCTCAAACTGGAAACCGCCGCCAGCGTTCGGCCCGCGTTGTCATCAATGAATTGCACGTAAATGTTCCTGCCCGTGAACTTGACGCTCATCCGGGGACGCTCCGGCGTGCCGATCACTTTCTTGCGAACCCGCCAGTGGCGGCGCCGGCCCAGGTCCTCTTTCTTTTCAGGTCTCATTTCAATCCGTCACGGGCTTTGTCGTGAATTTTTATCATTTATTCAAAAGCCTATTGCACCGTCTTGCCTTCCTTGCGGACCACATGCTCGCCCAGATATCGGACGCCCTTGCCTTTGTAAGGCTCCGGCGGATAGAAGCTGCGGATTTCAGCGGCGACCTGGCCGACGACTTCTTTGCTCGGGCCTTCAATGGTGAGCTTCGTGTTTTCCTCGACGGTCACTTTGATCTGATCGGGAATCGGATAATTAATCGGGTGCGAGTATCCGAGGCTCAGGTTAACCTTGTTGCCCTGCACAGCGGCTTTGAACCCCACGCCCTGGATTTCCAATTTCTTCATGAACCCTTCGCTGACGCCTTTGACCATGTTATTCAAAATCGCCCGGCTCAACCCGTGCAGCGCCCTGGCCTCGGCCTCGTCGCCGTCGCGATTGACTTTGATCTGCGCGCCTTCAACGACCGCGGAGGTTCGCCTGGGCAACTCGAAATCGAGTTTGCCCTTCGGCCCTTCGACAAACACTTTCCGATCCTTCACCTCGACTTTGACCTTGGCGGGAATGTCAATCGGCAATCTTCCAATTCTTGACATAAATCAACAACGGGTTGGAGAAATGCAGCGGTGGAGTCCTGGCGTTCTGGCGCCCGCCATTCGTCTGCACTCCACCGCTCCATTACTCCAATACTCCGTTATCATGTTCTCACCAGATGTAGCAAATCAGTTCGCCGCCCAGGTCCTGTTTGCGGGCCTCCGCGCCCGTCATCACGCCTCGCGGGGTCGAGACAATCGCTGTGCCCATGCCTCCGAGCACGCGCGGAATCTCTGTCGCGCGAACGTAGCGGCGCAGCCCCGGCTTGCTCACGCGCTTCAAGCCGATAATGACGCCCTTGCGCCCTTGATATTTCAACTTGAGTTTAAGTTTCCTGGGCGTCTTGCCCTCAACCGAGCAACCCGCGATATATCCCTCGTTCTTGAGGATATTGGCGATGCTCTCCTTCATCCGCGAGTGCGAAACCTCCACTTCCGGCACCAGCGCGAGACTCGCGTTGCGCAGGCGCGTGAGCATGTCTGAAATCGGATCGGTCATGAGCTTACCAACTGGCTTTCGTTACTCCGGGAATCAAACCGGCCAGGGCCATTTCCCGGAACGTCAACCGCGAGCAGCCGAACTTGCGCAAATGAGCGCGCCGCCGGCCGCTGATGGCGCAGCGATTCACGACGCGCGACGGACTGGCGTTGCGCGGCAACCTGGCCAGCGCCGCGTAATCGCCCTTCGCCTTCAACTCTGCCCGCAGCGCGGCGTACTTCTTCACCGTCTCCATCTTCTTTTTGTTACGTTGTTTCCAGGCTTCCTTGGCCATAAATCATCTCCCTTCCGCAAACGGCATGCCCATCAGTTTTAATAGATCCAGCGCCTCTTCATCGGTCGGCGCCGTGGTCACTATGCTCACGTCCATGCCCTGGTGCCGCTTGATTTTGTCCAGGTCGATTTCCGGAAAAATCGTCTGGTCCGACAGACCGAGCGAATAATTGCCCCGCCCGTCGAACGAACGGCTGGAAACGCCGCGAAAGTCCCGGATACGCGGCAACGCCGCCGCCACCAGCCGGTCGAAAAACTCGTACATCACGTCGCGGCGCAGTGTCACGCGGCAACCAATCGGCTGGCCCTGGCGCAGCTTGAAATTCGCCACGCTTTTGCGGGACTTGTTGATCACCGCCTTGCGCCCGGTGATGAGGCTCAAGTCCCGGGCCGCATCGTCCACGGCGCTTTTTTCCAACTGTGCGCTGACGCCCATGTTGATCACAATTTTCTCGAGGCGGGGCACCTGATGGACATTTTGATATTTCCGTTTCTCCACCAGCGCAGGCCGCACGCTCTCCACGTATCTCTGATACAATCTGGCTTTCATTCACTTTTTTCCGGATCTTGCCGGCGCGTTGTTTTGCCGAATCCTGAATTGTAATTCTGATCCTGATTCTGATCGCCGGCGTCCGGTCTATGCGTCCGCCGACGCCGCGCCCCGTTTGGCGGCGCGGGCGTCAAATCTTTCCGCCAACATCACGTTCGAAATGTGGATGGAGCCTTCGCGCTCAATGATCGCGCCCTGCGGATGCTGCTGGCTCTTGCGTTGATGCCTCTTGATCATCTTGACGCCTTCCACAATAAGCCGCTGCTTGCCGCATAGAATAGTGATCACCTTGCCGCGCTTGCCGCGCTCGGTGCCGGCAATCACCACCACTTCGTCGCCTTTTCTCACGTGGAATCTCCGCATAACCTTCAAATCACTTCCGGCGCGAGCGAAATAATCTTCATGAACTTCTTGTCCCGCAGCTCGCGCGCCACGGGGCCGAAGATGCGCGTTCCGCGCGGATTGTTCTCTTTGTCGATAATCACAATGGCGTTCGTGTCGAAACGCAGATACGAACCGTCGCTGCGGCGGATCGGCTTGCGCGTCCGGACAACCACGGCGTCCACCACCTCACCCTTCTTCACCGTGCCATCCGGCGCCGCTTCTTTAATGTGGGCTTTGATAATGTCGCCTACCCGCGCGTAACGCTGGTTGCGTCCAATCACGCCGATCGCCGCCGCGCGCTTGGCGCCGGTGTTGTCAGCCACATCCAAAATGGAACGAACCTGCAACATAACTCGTCCAGCCTAGGCCACTTTGGCCACTTCCTCGTTTCGCTCGACGACCTCAACCAGCCGCCAGCACTTGGTCTTGGACAACGGCCGCGTCTCCTGGATGCGAACGCGGTCGCCGACTTTCGCCTCGTTCTTCTCGTCGTGCGCGTAGAACTTGCTGTAAGCGGTCACGACCTTCTTGAACCGGGGATGGCGAAACCGCCGCTCGACGCGGACCACGATGGTCTTGTCCATTCGGTCGGAGACGACTTCTCCGACCCGTTCCTTGCGATGACCACGATGTAATTCCGTCTCAGGCATATCCAGCTCAGGCGGCCTTGCGGCGCAGTTGAGAAATTCGGGTTTCAATTCGCGCGATGTCGCGGCGCAACAGCCGCAGCCGCGCCGGCTTTTCCAACTGCGCGCTGGCCTGCTGCAAACGCAGATTAAACAATTCCTGCCGCAGGTCGCGGCCTCTGGCCGTCAACTCGACCGCCGTCAAATCTTTCAGTTCGGACGCTTTCATCGTTCGACCGTACGCTCAACCCAGTTTGTGGCGGGAAATAAATCTCGTCTTGATCGGCAGCTTCGCCGACGCCAGGCGCATCGACTCGCGCGCCACCGCCTCCGTCACGCCGTCCACTTCAAACAACACGGTGGCCGGGCGAATCACCGCCACCCACGATTCCACCCCGCCCTTGCCGGTGCCCATGCGCACTTCCAGCGGTTTCTTGGTGATGGATTTGTCCGGGAACACGCGCAGCCAGACCTTCCCGCGCCGCTTCATGAAACGTGTGATGGCCACGCGTGCGGCCTCGATCTGCTTGGTGTCCATCCAGCAGCGCTCCAGCGCCTGCAATCCGTATTCGCCAAATGCCACCGTGTTGCAACGGGACGCAATCCCCGTGCGGTGTCCGCGCTGCATCTTCCGATACTTTACTCTTTCGGGCATCAATGGCATAGGAAATCCTCGTCTTTATCAAATTCAGTTCGGCGACGCGCCGCTTGCGCCGGACGCCTTGTTTCCCCGCTCGACTTTCGTCTCGCCCTTGCAAATCCAGCATTTGACTCCCAGCTTCCCGTACACGGTGCTGGCCTCGGCAAAGCCATAATCAATGTTCGCCCGCAGCGTGTGCAGCGGCACGCGGCCCTCGTGATATATTTCCGTGCGCGCCAGCTCCGCGCCGCCCAATCGGCCCGCGCAACGGATCTTGATCCCGTCCGCGCCAAAATCCATCGCCGTCTGCACCGCTTTTTTCATGGCGCGACGGAACGAAATCCGGCGCTCCAACTGCAACGCGATGTTTTCGGCCACCAACTGGGCGTCCAGCTCCGGTGTCTTGATTTCCTGAATATCAACGAAGATTTCCTTCCCGGTCATTCGGCTCAGTTCCTCTTTGATCTTGTCGATCTCGGCGCCTTTGCGACCGATGACGACGCCGGGACGAGCCGTGAAAATGGTGATGCGGCAACGCGTCGCCGCGCGCTCGATCTGGATTTTCGGCACCGAGGCCGATTCCAGTTTCTTTTTCAGGATGTCGCGGATCCTGCGGTCCTCGGCCAGCAGCTTGCCGAATTCTTTCTTCTCGGCATACCATTTCGAACGCCAGTCTTTGTTGACGGCGATTCGCAGTCCGATCGGATTGGTCTTTTGTCCCATATTCAGCGTGGCGCAGCCATCCCGGCAGCATCTGCTCTTTTCTTAATCGTTATTTTCAACCGTAATTTTATTCTTGATCTTCCGGTTTTCCGGCGGCCCAGACGCCTGCCCTGCCGGATCAGTTGTCTGACAAAACAATCTTGACGTGGCAGTTCCGCTTCAACACCGGACCCGCCGAGCCGCGCGCCTTCGGCGTGAAGCGCCGCAACGTGGTCGCGGTCTGCGCCACGGCTTCTTTGATGCGCAACACTTCCGCCTTCAAACCGTTGTTGTTTTCGGCGTTGGCAATGGCCGACTTCAACGTTTTGGCGACGAAACGCGCGGACTTGCGCGGCACCACCGCGAGCACGGCCTGCGCCTGCAGCGCGTTCATGCCCTGAATCTGCCGCACCATCTCGCGCATCTTTTGCGCCGACATGCGCACGTTGCGGGTGATCGCGTGAACTTCCATAGGGCTATTTCGCCTCGGCCTTCGCCGTGTGGGCGCCGTGCTTTTTGAAAACGCGCGTCGGCGAGAATTCGCCGAGCCGGTGCCCCACCATGTTTTCCGTCACGAACACCGGATTGAACACTTTGCCGTTATGCACGTTGAACGTCAGCCCGACAAAATCCGGCGTGATCGTCGAACGCCGCGACCACGTCTTGATCGGCGTCTTCGATTTCGTCTCTTTCGCCTTCAAAATCTTGTCCAGCAAATGATCGTCAACGAACGGTCCTTTTTTAATCGAGCGTCCCATAATTCAATTTATGATTTACGATTCACGATTGACGATTTTTCCGGGTCAACATCTTGACGATTTAACGCTTCAACGCTTCAACGTTTTAACGCTTATTTCTGTTTCATGGGCCGCCCATCGCGCCGCGCCACGATGAACCGGTTCGAGTGTTTTCGCTTATTGCGGGTGCGGTAGCCCTTCGCCAGCAAGCCCGACGGTGAGGTGAGCTGCTGCCAGCCGCCGCCGCTCTTGGATTTGCCCGCGCCGCCGCCGTTCGGGTGGTCAACCGGATTGCGCGACACGCCGCGGTTGATCGGTCGAATGCCGCGATGACGCGAGCGGCCAGCCTTGCCCAGAACCACGTTCTCGTGCTCCAGGTTGCCGACCTGCCCGATCGTCGCGTAACAACTCTCGTGAATCCTGCGGATTTCGCCGGAAGGCAGGCGCACCTGCGCGTAACCTCCGTCCCGCGACATCAAGGTGGCCGCGCCGCCGGCCGAGCGAACGATCTGCCCTCCTCGGCCGGGCGTCAGTTCAATGTTGTGTATCGACAAACCAATCGGAACGGATTTCAGCGGAAGACTGTTGCCGAGTTCAGGCGGAACGTCCGGTCCGCTCATGAGCCTGGCACCGACATGAATCCCTTTCGGCGCAATGATGTAGCGCTTCTCTCCGTCTTTGTATTCGAGCAGCGCCAGACGCGCCGTGCGGATCGGGTCGTACTCGATGGCCGACACCGTCGCCTCCACGCCATGCTTGTCCCGTTTGAAATCCACCAGGCGGATTTTCTGCTTGTGTCCGCCGCCGATGCCCCGCGCCGTGACGCGACCGTAACAGTTGCGCCCGCCAGTCTTCTTGCGAGTGACCACCAGGCTTTTTTCCGGCTCGGTCTTCGTCACGTCCGCGTATGGCGCGATGGTGATGTATCGCGTCGAGGGCGTCAGCGGTCTG
>QHPA01000509.1 GCA_003218935.1 Verrucomicrobiota bacterium | reverse complement strand
GGTTCGCTCGCTGGAAAGCAGGTCGGCCGCCGCGCCATGTTGCCAGACGCCATAGCGAATCGTCGTCGTCGGATCAGCCTGCAATTGCGGCTGGGCCAGCAGTCCGCCCAAATACCCGGCCAGCACATCACCGCTGCCGCCTTGGGCGAGGAACGGATTGCCCGAGCTGTTGAAGAAGACATCGCCTTTGCTTCGGCCGACAAGTGTTTGATGGCCTTTCAACACAACCCAACAGTTTCCATACTGCTTTGACAATTTGCGTGAGGCAGCGGTGCGATCGGACTGAATTTCGGCGGTCTTGACCTTCAGCAAACGCGCCGCCTCCCCCGGATGCGGTGTCATGACGCGGATGGATTTTGCGGGTGTCGCGCCCTTTGGTATCCAGTCCAGCGCGCTGGCATCGGCGATCACCGGCAACGGCAGCTCGCTCCAGATATGGCGCAACTCGCTTTTCAGCTCGGCCGGCAAATCGCTCGCGGCCAACCCGGGTCCGAACAAAACCGCCCTGCAGGAGTCCGGCAGTTTCACGCCCGGCCGCCAGGGACGGACCATGGCGGACTGCAACTGGCTGGCGACCGGTTGGTAAATGTTACTCTGAACGAGCAACGTAATCAGTCCGGGCTGTGCGCGAAGCGCGCCGCGCGCCGCCAAAACTGCGGCGCCGTGATACCCTAAACTCCCGGCCACGCCGACCAGATGACCGAAGGTTCCTTTGTGTCCGTCAACCGGGCGCGATGGCGGGAAATCGTCAAAATCCTCCGGCAACGTCCATTGCACATCGCCTTCGTGGGGGCAGGGAACCAGGCCGATGTCCGGAGCGACTTCGAGCCGGCCTACGAACGGCCAGGCGGACGATTTGAGCAATCCCTTTTTTGGCGCGCCGAGAGTGAGTGTGACCGTGGCGCGAATGGCCGCGCCTTCCGGCTCTCCGGCGTCCGCGTTCAAACCGGACGGCACGTCAATCGACAGCACCGGAATTCGCGAGCGGTTGACCTTGTCGATCAGTTTGACCCAGGCGCCTTCCAACGGACGGTTCAGCCCGATGCCAAACAATCCGTCGATGATCAGCACCGGGGGCAGGGAAAGGAGTGAATTGAATTCCTTGAGCGCCGTCTCCGGGTTTGCGAGGTTGAGCAGAGTGACCTCGCGGTCCGAAAGGTTCTGTCCGGTTTGGCGGGCGTCATCGCCGTTGTGGCCTTTGCCGGCCAGGGTCAAAATCAAATCGCCCGGGCGGGTGAGTTGCTTGGCGCGCGAGGTGACGATGTGTCCCACGCGGCTGATGACTTGCGCCGGCGTGCGGCCGGCTGCCCAGGTGGCCTTCTCCCAATCGCGCATCTGGGCGACGCTGATAACAGGAACTGGCATCGCTTGATTGGACGCGACCATAACCAATTCCTCACGCGAACGAAAGCCGAAAATCAGCCTTTCGCGTAGAGTCGAGCGACGTATTTGCCGTAGCCGTTAAAGAGCTGCGTTTTGACCCGGTCGCCACTGTCAATCATTCGTTCCGTGGCTTGCGACCAGCGCGGGTGCGGCACGTCCGGGTTCACGTTCGATTCGAATGGATATTCGTCCGGCTGTAGAGTTTCCCAAAAGGTCTTTGGCTGCTTCGCGATGAACTCGATTTTCACAACCGACTTGATGCTTTTGTAGCCATATTTCCAGGGCACAACCATGCGGATGGGCGCTCCGTGCTGCTTCGGCAGCGGCTTGCCGTAAATGCCGGTGACCATCAGCGTGAGGGGGTCCATTGCTTCGTCAAGTCGCAGGCCTTCGAAATAAGGCCAAGGATAGCCCGGCACCTGGGCCATTCCCGGCGCCTGGTCCGGCCGGTTGAAGGTCTCAAAGCGGACAAATTTGGCTTCCGGCTTCGGCGAAACTTTCCCGACCAGTTTGCTGAATTGAAAACCCGTCCAAGGCACTATCATGGCCCATGCTTCAACGCAACGCAGCCGGTAAATGCGTTCTTCCAAACCGAATATCCCGACCAACTCCATCGCATCAACGGTCATTGGCTTTTCCACCAGTCCGCCGATTTCAATCGGCCAGGGTGTGGTGGCGAACTTGTTCACGTAGCGATAGACATCCTTGCTCAGCGTGAACTCGTAAAAGTTGTTGTATCGACCGGCGACTTTTTCATTGGTGAACGTCCAGTTCGGATCGAACTCGTGGTTGCGCGACGCCGGATAGGCTTGGGACGGCGCCGCTGTGTTGGCTGCGCTGCTGGTTCTGCTGTCGGCGTCCGGTGGTTCGGCTTTGGCGCAGCCAGCCAGCGGCATGGCCACCAGACCCGCCGCGCCCGCCAAGCTCATCTGCTTGAGAAAACTACGGCGATTCAGAAAAGCCGCTTCCGGTGTCACGAGTCGTTCCGCGATGTGCCAACCAGGACGAAGGAGAATGTTAGCCATGCTCTCTCAAGA
>QHPA01000508.1 GCA_003218935.1 Verrucomicrobiota bacterium | reverse complement strand
GTTTTGACGTTACTATAAACACTTTTTAATCGCCGACAACCCCGCCTTCCGCTGCCGTGTAGCAGCCGATGTAAGGAGGCTCTCATCGATTTCGGAATTTCGGATTTGGAGTAATCAGCCTCCTTACATCGGCTGCTACGAAGTTTGGGCCCGACGGAGTCTCGCCCCACCCGGTTCATGAATAAAAATTTGAGTAGCTTTGCAGTTTCCAGCGTATAATATAGGTCGTTGAACAACGGCACAAACCTATGAAATTACTAAAACCAATCACCGCAGGACTCCTGATCACCGCCTACCTCGCCGCGCCCTTCACCGGGCTGGTTGCCGACAGCAAAGACGCGACGAAGTCGGAAAAAGCCAAACCCTACGCGCTCAAAACCTGCCCGGTTTCGAATGAAAAGCTGGGCGAGATGGGCGATCCGTACGTGTTCACCTACAAAGATCGCGAGATCAAACTTTGTTGCAAAGATTGCAAAAAGGATTTCGACAAGAACCCTGAGAAGTTCGTGAAGAAGATCGAGAAGGCCGAAAAGAAGACCGCGAAAAAGTAATCGCTGTCGGCTCAGTCCCGCCACGTGAAGAAAGTCACAGCCATCCTGTTCAGTTTCCTGCTGGCTGGGGCGCAGAGCGTTTTCACGGCGAATTCGCTTTGCGCCCTGGCGCCGGCCAAGGCCAGGTGCGCCTGCTCGCATTGCGACAAGCCCTCGTGTTGCGCGGCCAGGTCAGTTCCTGTTTCCCAACCGCCCGTTGCTCCTCCGGCGCGCGACGGTTCGCAACACCAATTGCCTTTGCTTCCCGCGATCGCGGCGCAATTGATTTCTCTCACCGCTCCGTCCCTGGCAGAGTCTGTTTCTTCATCTTCTCCTTCGCTGAAGGTGACTGACGTTCCGCTCTATGTGCGGAACTGCAGTTACCTCGTCTGATTTTTTCCCTCTCACGCCCGCGGTGTGCCTTGACACAGGCAAACTGCGTCGGCCCCCAGCCTTTCACCCGTCCTCCGGGTCCGTCTTCGGCATTTGTGCGCCGAAGTGTTTGCCGATTTTGCCGGAAGAGAACTGTGCCATGAAACTAAACTTGATTTGCCTGTTGATCGTCACCGCCCCTCTGGCCGCGGCCGCGGAAGTAAACAAGCCGGCTGATGCCGCCGGTCCAAGCGACGCGCTGTCGCTCGACCAGGTCGTCAACGAGGTCTTGCGCAACAATCCATCGCTCAAAGCGGCGCGCGCGAATTGGGAAGCGATGAAGGAACGCATCCCGCAGGCGCGCGCGTGGGAAGACCCGCGCGTCGGCGTCGATGTGGAGCGAATGGGGACGACGCGCTTCGACACATTCACGGACAACGAATGGATGGCGGCGCAGGAGTTGCCGCTTTCGGGCAAGAACCGCAAGCGCGGTCAGGCCGCCGTGGCGGAAGCCGCGGCTGCTTTTGAGGAATTTCGACGCCGCGAACTCGATCTGACCGCGCGCGCGCGCGCCGCCTGTTACCGTCTGGCCAACGCTTATGAGCAACTCGCGGTGACCGGAAAGAACCAGGAATTGTTGAAGCAATTCCTGGAAATCAGCCGCGCCAAATACGAGGTCGGGAAGCAATCGCAGGCGGACGTGTTGGTGGCCGAGACCGATCTGGGGAAGTTGCTGGAAACACGTTTTGATATCGAACGCCAGATTTCCGAAGAGCAATCCCGGCTCAACGTGCTGATGAATCGTCCGACGCAGGCGCCTCTGGGGCGACCCGCCGGCCTGGCATTCGTGCATGTCGAATTATCGCTCGACCGCCTCCAGTCGATGGCCTTGACCCATCGGCCGGAATTGCTCGCGGCGCAAAAGAAGATCGAAGCTGCCAAAGCGAGAGTTGATCTCGCCCGGCGCGAATGGATTCCTGACCCGGAGCTTCGGGTTGAAGCGCGCCAGTTCAACGGGCGGGGCGGCGGCATTCAGGAGTATGACACGGGCATCTTTTTCAAAGTCCCCTGGTTCAACCGCAAGAAATACAAGGCCGCAATTGCCGAAGCCCGAAGCATGATGGAGAGCGCGGAACACGAGCTCGAAGGGTTGCGGAAAGAAACGCTGGGGATGGTCCGCGATCAGTTGAAGAAGGTCGAAACCTTTCACCACCACACGGAACTGTTCCGCGACCGGATTGTCCCGCTGGCACAGCAGGCCGTGAAAGCCAACCAGGCCGCCTACGAAACGGACAAAGCGGGCTTCCTCGACCTGATCGTGGCTCAGCGCACGGCCCTGGACGCGGAGTCAATGTATTGGAGCCATTTGACCGATTACCTGGTTGCCGTCGCCGAACTCGAAGCCGCGGTCGGGACCGATCCGAAACACCAAACCGATTCCGTCGCCAAATAAGAACAGGAACATCCACTATGAACACGCTGCCATCGCAAATTCTCAACCGGTTCTCCGTAATCGGTCGTCCCGTCTGGACCGCAGCATTGCTCCCCGTCCTCCTCGTCTTGTTGGCGCTCATTGGTGTCTCGTGCAAACAACAGGGCAGTGAGACCAAGCCTTCCGACGTGGACTATTACACGTGCACGATGCACCCCTCTGTTCGGTCGCAAAAGCCCAACGACAAATGCCCGATCTGTTCGATGAACCTCGTGCCGGTGATGAAGAAGAAAACAACTGCCTCGCCTGAGCCGGCTATGGGCGAGAAAGGCCATGACCACGCCAGGATGCTCGCAGAACAAGCGACTAAAACCCAAAGCCCGGCTGCAGAAGCGCCAAGTGAGTTCATGGTGCCCGTGGCGCGCCAACAACAGATATGTCAGCCGCGTGGAGGGCTACGTGCAAAAGCTGGAAATCTCGACGCGCGGCGAACGGGTCGAGAAAGACCAGCCGTTGCTCACCATTTACAGCCCGGACCTGCTCACCACGCAGCGCGAATTTCTCGATGCGCTGCGCCTGCGGGACGAGGCGAAGAAATCCGAAACGGGAGCGACTCTGGAGAGCGCGCAGCGGCTGGTGGAATCCGCCAAACGCCGCCTGACGCTTTGGAACGTCGCAGAAAACCAGATTGCGGAGCTGGAGCGTTCGCGAACGCCAAAAGAAACACTCACGCTCTATTCGCCGTTCAAGGGCGTCGTCCAGAACCTGCCCGTGGACCAGGGGAGGCGGGTGATGATCGGCGATCGCCTTGTGGATGTGGCCGATCTTTCCACGGTCTGGGTGTGGGCGGATTTTTATCAGGACGAACTGCCCATGCTGAAAAGGGGATTGCCCGTTGTCGTTACGACTTCTTCATACCCGAACGAACGATTCTGCGGCACGGTTGATTTGATTGATCCGTTCATCAACGACGCCAAACGCGCCGGGCGCGTCCGCTTCATCCTTCCGAACCCCGACCTTAAACTTCGACCCGAGATGTATGTGGATGTCGAGTTGAGCATGGATATGGGCGAAGCGCTGGCCATCCCGGTCAATGC
>QHPA01000507.1 GCA_003218935.1 Verrucomicrobiota bacterium | reverse complement strand
TGCCGGGCCAGCGCCGCCATTTTTTCGTCGAAAACCAGCGCCGCACGGGCGCCCGGCACTTTGTTTGCCGCGATGCTCATCCCCAGGCCGGTGGCGCAAACCAAAAGCCCGAGGTCGCTTTTCTGATCGGCCACGTGGTGCGCCACGGCCTGCGCGAAATCAGGATAGTCCGCCGAGTCCATCGAGGTGGTGCCGAAGTCCAGGACCTTCAAGCCGCGTTGTTCCAGATGTTGCCTGAGCGCCTCCTTCAACTCGTAGCCGGCGTGGTCAGCGCCGAGCGCCACGGTAACCGTCCTGTCCGGGGCCGCGCCGGCAGCGGCGCCGCTGGAAGTCTGGTCGATGAATTTCAGTATCGAAGCGATCCCTTGTTCGATCTGGTCGCGGCAATCGAGATAAATTTCATACGAACCGCCAATGGGGTCGGAAATGTCCTTCTCAAAAACGTCCAGCGTTTCATCAAATTCGCGGAGCAGGAAAGTCTTCTCGGTCGCGTGGGGGTAGAGCAGGTTGACCGCATCGACGTGCCCGTGCGTCATGCCGAAAATGTAATCGGCCTCGTTCACCACGTCCGCGGTGAGCATGCGGCTGCGCTGCTGCGAGATGTCAATGCCCAATTCCCTCAAGGCCTGCACCGCATACGCGCTGGGCGGCTGGCCTTCAATCGCCCCCACCCCCGCCGACAACACGCGGAAGTCCGCGCGACCTTTGACGGCGTTCCGGAAAAGGCCCTCCGCCATGGGGCTGCGACAAACGTTCCCGGTGCAAACGAAAAGAATGGTTCTCATGCTCGCAACAATGATTTCAACTTGGGTCGCGCGGGTGAAATGTCAACGGAGAAATCAGCGTGGAAGCGACCGTTCCACGATCGCGATGCCCTTCAACAGATCGAGAGCCCGTGCCAGCGCCGGATCCCGAACGAGCTGCTCCGTCGAATCCTCGCCCGTTTTGGGCGCCGCCGCTGCCACATCCTGATCGTCCGGACTCAAACCTTCGCGCTGCATCCGGACGAGATCGGCCTCGTTGAGACGACGACGCGACGCCCGGTTTGTCGAACCGGTCTGCACAACATTGTTTGTCACTCTCAACTGCGCGGCAGGCCTGGAAAAGACTTTGTAGGCGTCGGCAAAATACGCCGTTTCATCTTCGCCGCTGACGGGGACCTCTATGTCCGGCGCGACTCCCGTGGCGGACAACGGTTTGTCTTTGCCGACGCTGACCTGACCGGTGGCGACGCGCAGCCGCTGGCCGTTCGACAAATCGAACTCTTTGAAAATCCGCGCCTGCCCCGCCGTCCTCGAGCCGATCAACACCGCCGCGTCTGTCTCACGCAGCGCCGCCGCCAGCGCCTCGGCCGCGCCTGTCGTTCGTCGGTTCACGAGCACTGCGACCGGAACGTTGATCGCGTCCGCTTTCCCGGTCGAATGAATCGAACCTTCGTCCCAGTCCAGGAGCGGTTGTTCCCTGCTCAAAAACCGGTCCGCCGCACTGGCCGCCGCCGTATAATCCTGGCCGTCGGCGAAGCGCAAATCCAGAACCACGCCTTTCAGCTTGTTGGTGGCGTCGAGCCTGTCGTGAGCCGATTTAATCTCGTCCGCCAGCCCGATCGCCACCTGGGCCACGCGCAGGTATCCATACGATTCATCGTACACCATCGTCCTGCTCAACAGCGAACCTTCCGGCCGGACGCCGGCCGGCGCGCCATTGGTGACAAGAATCACTCGCGGATAAAATTGATCCAACAACCCCTGCACCTCAGCCCGATTCAACTCTTCTTCGCTCACGTTCGGCAGGTTGGCGCGCAGCAGCCGGAAGATTTCCTGAAAATGCGGCAGGTCGTTCGTTTCTGCGCGTGAACCTTGCTGAATCGCGAAGAAGACCATTAATCCTGCCAATAATGAATTAAGCCCGAATTGTTTCATGCCGGCACCAAGTTGCGCGACCCCGGCCGGAAAGTAAAGCGCGACACTCCCCCCGCAGCCGAGGTGGCCAGGCTCTGGCCGAATTTACGAATTACGATTTACGGTCGGATTTCCGCCGGCGGCGGCGATATACTCGTGAAGATGACGGCCAGTGATCTGGAATTAATGCAGCAGTACGTGCGACAAGGCTCAGAGGAAGCTTTTGAAGCACTGGTCAGCCGCCATTTGGACCTGGTCTATTCGGCGGCATTGCGCCAGGTCAGGTCGCCGCAACTGGCGGAGGAGGTCGCGCAATCCGTGTTCGCCGACCTCGCTCGAAACGCTCCCAGACTGAAACCAGACACCATCCTTACGGCCTGGCTTTATCAGGTCACGCGCCGGACGGCCATTGATGTGATTCGGAGAGAATCGCGCCGCCAGCTCCGCGAGCAAATTGCCACCGAGATGAATGCCCTGAACGCCACGACCGCTGACTGGACACACATCGAGCCCCTGCTCGACGAAGCGATGCAGGCACTCGATGAGACCGACCGTGCCGCCGTCCTGCTCCGCTATTTCGAGAACAGATCGCTCCGCGAAGTCGGCGCAACGCTCGGCACATCCGACGACGCCGCGCAAAAGCGCGTGAGCCGCGCGGTCGAACGGTTGCGGGAGTTTTTCTCAAAGCGCGGCACTGCGATCGGCTCGAGCGGACTGGTCGCCGTTCTTTCGACGAATGCCGTCCAGTCCGCGCCGATCGGATTGAGTTCGATGATTTCAGCGGCAGCCGCCCTGTCTGGCACCGCGCTGCACGGCGCAACAGTTCTGGGATCGGCCAAAGCCGTCGCTTCGACAACCTTTCAAAAAACTTTGATTGCCGCGGTCATCGCGGCAGGGGTGGGGACCGGGGTTTATGAAACGCGACAGGTTTCGCGTTTGCGGAACGAGGCTCAGACGCTTAGCAACAGTATGACTCGCTATCCGACCGGGTCCGCCAATTGAGCCGGGACCGCGACGAGGCTGCCAACAGGCTGACTGCAACATTGCTACAGGGCGACCAGTTCCGTCTCGACGCGGCGGAAATTTCACGGCAAAAACGAACCGGCTTAAAC
>QHPA01000455.1 GCA_003218935.1 Verrucomicrobiota bacterium | reverse complement strand
AGCCGTAGCGATAAAAGCCTGGATGGTAGCCTCGGTAGCCATAGAATCCGTGGTAGCGCGGATACCAGGACCAATAGAAGCTAAACGGCGCGCAGTAGGAATAGGAGTAGCCCGGATACACATAAACCGGATAAGGGTTGTCAACGTAGGTGGGATACGTGTAGGTCACGACCGGCGGAGGTTGCGCCACGCTGGAAGGATAAGCGCTGGCGGCCGCGTTCGCCGACGCGGAGGACTGCTGCTGAGACTGCTGATAGGCCGCATTGGCCTCTCGCTGGACCTTCGCGCCGCGACGAATCAGGGTGGTGATAATTTGCGACGGTAAGCCGAGGTCATGCAGCCGGACGATTTCTTCCGCGCTCGGGTGATAAGGCACGCTGGAACTCTCGATGTAATTCAGGATAACATCTGTCTCGACACCTCTCTGATACATCTTCGCCACCTCATCCACGCCGAAGGAGAATTTCGTTCGTTGGGCCGCCTGCGTCGGTTGAATTCGCGCGCTCGGAGGCCTGGCGGCGTCTGACTGTTTCGTTTCATTGACGACCGCGTCAGGGTTGGGATCCCCGTTGGTTTTGGCCGCCTGAGATCGCACCCCGATGAGCAGTGATTCCGTTACCACGGCCAGCGTGACCAGGAAAGAGAATGTTCGCCTTTTCATTTTTCACTCCATTTGGTTCTCATCAAAAGCTTCATTATCAACGACACCGGAAACCGCCCTTAAACTATGCCCTCCTTTCCGGTTACGCAAGGGGCCTCTCACTTGGGTAGCGTCCTAGCCCAACTTTCGCAGATTCGGCGAGCGGCTTTTGATTTTTCTAGGAAATCCGTAAAGCTCACGGCTCAGGTTGTCCACACATCGGGCACTTGATCCTTGTAAATCTTGGGCGGCGGTTGTTCGGGCAGGCTCCAGCCCAATTGATGCAGCAGGATGGCTTGGGTCGGCTCGGGTTGCGTGATCCGCGGCAGGCAGATGGCGCCACCGGCCCGCAGCTTGAACCAGACTTCCACCTGCACGATGCGGCCAAATTGATCCAGCAACTGCCAGGGCGTCAGACTCGGCGCCACAGCCTTCAGTTTCTGCTTCAAGCACACCCACAGGCAATAACCCAGGAACGCCACCATCACGTGGGCTTCAACCCGCCGCCCCACCCAGTGCCAGATCGGACGAATCGCCAGTTGGCTCTTCATCGCCCGGAACACCGACTCCACCTCAGTCAATTGCACATACATCTTCCACAGCGCCTCGGGTGTGCGCTCCTTCAAATTGGTGCGTAACAGGTAGGCGCCATCGCGTAGCGCGGCCAATCCCAACGCCTGCCGGTCCCATCGCCAGGACAAGCGGCCAGCTTCCCACTTCACTGTCAAATACGCCCAGGCTCGTGACCACCGTTCCGCCAGCCGGCCCACGCGCATCAGAATCTTGTCTGGATCCTTGATGAGGCCCCGCCGAATACTGCGCCGCAGACAGACCAGATCGCGCATCAGTCCGCGCACTTGCCGCCAGCGCATCGCCTGTTCTTTCCTGGCCCGATCCTCACTGCGGGCCAAAACAAACGTCTCCTGTCCTTGGGCCAACAGTTGCACCTTGACCTCTTTGGAAATGTCCTGCCACTCGCCCTGCAAGAGCTGCTGCTCGTATTGCTTCAACTGACTGCGCGGCGTGCCCACCACGTATTGCGCACCGCGCTCGCGAAGCTTTTCCAGATTGGCTTCGCTGACGACACCCCGGTCAAACACCCAGATGCGTCGGGCTTTGCCGTGTTTGCGTTCGATCCCTTCCAACGCCCCCTCCAGCGTGCCTTCGTCGCGCACGTTGCCCGGCAGCACTTCGTAGGACAGGGGGAAACCTTCCGGCGTCACCACCAACGCCAGAAGAATCTGCAGACAATCCGGCCGGTGATCCCGCGAATAGCCGCGCCGAGCCTTGTCCACCTCCAGAGCCTCCCCTTCGAAATACGAGCTCGTTAAATCATACAACAACACGTCGAAGGTGGCTCCGAACAGATCCCGCCATTTGCCGGCCAGATGTCGTTCCAGCGCTTCCTTGTGAGCAATCATCCGATCCAGGCAGCGATACAGCCGGTCCTTCTCCGCCACACTGCCATCGCTATCCAGCAACAGGTCCATCGCCGTTTGCGCAAACCACTTTTCATGGACCGATAGTTCGCTGCGCGGGGCACACAGCCGGTTGACGACCAGCAGTTCCACCACCTTGGCCCACAGCACCTGCCCGCGCTCTTCACCTAAGCTTTGATCCCAGAACGCACGCAGACCCAGTTCCTCCCACAATTTGCAGCCGATCCAGCATTCGCCAAAACGGCGCGGCCGGCGCACCACCAGGCTGGAGAGAATTACCTCGGCCACATCCTCGGCCGCCGGCGCTTGGCCTTGCCGGTCGGTGAACAGTCGCAACTGTTGCCGTTGCCCGTTCTCCTGAACCGTTTCGATCGTCCGCTCCCACCGGTCCACCTGAGTGGTGTTCAGTTCTCCCAGGTGCAACACGGTCCGCTGCGTCACGCGCGAACGACTCACGCGCATGCTTTCACACAGCGAGTAATAAATGTGCTCCTTGCCATCTTTGCGAACCCGATGGGTCTTGAGGAACATGCCGGCAGGTTCTCACCGCCAAGGCGACGCCGTCCAGAGGGTAGGTTGTCACACAGCGCGTTTGCGCCGCCAAACCAACGCAAGCATGTGCAGATCAATCGCGGTGCCGCCGAAAAAAGTTCAACCATCGATTTTCTGCGAAAGTCGGGCTAACACGCGCACCCGCAGCGGAGGTCATCCTGCCGGCTTTACCGTGAGAGACCGGACTTCGGGCCGCGGACTTCGCGCTTCGGACCCGGCGACTGCGGTCCGAGCAACGGCACGGGCGCGCGAAGCTTCCGGTAAAGCCATGTCTCCAGCGGGCGCAACGGTCGCAGCCAGCGGTAAAAGGGCTTGTAAATCAACCAGAGCCGCACCACGGACAAAAACATCACCAGCGAGTTCCGCAGCAGGGACTGCGTGACCTTTGA
>QHPA01000454.1 GCA_003218935.1 Verrucomicrobiota bacterium | reverse complement strand
CTTCCGGTGTGTCCACTCGGCGGTCTTTACGCACTCCACACAGTGGGGCTCCTCCCGACTTGCAGCATTCCTGGCCACGTCCTGCCGCAGCAATAAACCCGCAGTTCAGGAATTTTCCGGTCTGATCACAGCGACGACCAGCGCGTTGTCTTTCAGATATTTCCTGGCCACAGCGTGGACCTGCTCACGAGTCACGGCCTCGTATTGGACCTCCTCGGTGTCGGCGTTGGCGTAGCCGAGGCCGTAGAGTTCATCGAGCGCGGTGGTCGCGGCGAAATGGCCGAGGTCCTGGCGGGCGATTTTCTTTTGGCCGATGATTTTTGCTTTGGCCCGCTTGAGTTCTTCCTCGGTCAAACCTTCCGCTTGCAGCAGCTCGACTTCCTTGAACAATTCCTGTTCAACCCGCTCAACGTCCTCCGGCGCAGTGCCGCAATACAAGGCGAAGTAACCCGGCGCAAGTCCGGGAAAATTTTGGGCGCCCACATAGTAAGCCAGTCCAAGCTTCTCGCGGATGCGCAGGAACAGACGCGAGCCGAGATCGCTGCACGCTTCCTGGATCAACTCCAGCGCGTAGCGGTCCTGGTCGTGAACGGTGGCGCCCGGAAAGCCGATGGCCAGCACCGCCTGCTTTTTGTCGCGGGTTTCGGTGAAGCGCTTCCGGGAATTGCCGGTGACCGATTGGCGATCTGTGGCCGTCTCCAGCAGCGAGGCATCTGGCTTTGATTTCCATCGAGCAAAAGCATTCCTGGCCGCCGCGAGGACCTGCTTCGCTTCGATGTCGCCGTAGACAGCGAGAACGCAGTTGGTTGGCGCCGCCCATCGTTGGTGAAACGATTTCAGGTCGGCGGGTTGCAGCTTTTGGACGCTGCTTTCCTGGCCGGCAGCATCGAGACCGTAACCCGCTTCGCCGAACAGTCCGCGCCGCATGGCGCGAAGCGCGCTCTGCAACATCTGATCCCTCTGCGCCTTGATGGCAGCGAGCTGGACCTCGCGTTCGCGCGCAAACGCAGGCGCCGGAAACGTCGGGTTCAACAGCACATCGGCCACGAGGTCCAGGCCCTTGCTAAAATCGCTGCTCAACACTTCAGCGCTCACGCCGAAACTGTTATAGCCGCCGAAGCTGTCGATGCTGCCGCCGAGCGACTCGATTTCAGTCGCGATTTGTTCGGCGTTCCGGCTCTTTGTTCCTTTTAACAACATCTTCGCTGTCAATTGCGCGACGCCGTTGGTCGCCGGCGTTTCCGCGAGCACGCCGCCTTTGAACACGGCGCGAAATTCGATGAATGGCAGGCGATGCTCCTCCTTTACGAGCAAACGCAGCCCGTTTGTCAGCACAAATTTTTGAATCGCCTTCTCGGTGATCTGAACGGTCGCGGTCGATGGTTTCGGCGCGGCGCCTCTGGGCAACAGCGCATAGATGGTGCGGTTTTCGGTCGTGAGATATTCGCGCGCGACACGCTGAAGGGCGGCGGGTTTCACGCGTTTCACTGCTTCGAGATAACGTTCCGAGAAGTTCAGATCGTTGGCCGCAATCCAACTGCCGGCCAGGTCTTGTGCCTGGCCTTGCATTGTCTTGCGCGACGCCAGCGTGCCGGAGATGAATTGTTTCACCGCTTTGTTCAGTTCGGCGAGGCTGACCGGCTTCGCCTTCGTCTTCTCGACCTCGGCCAGCATCGCGTCGCGTGCCGCCGCGAATTTGTCCGCATCCACGACCGCGCTCACGCCGAACAAGCCGGGATTGCCTGGGCTGTAAGTCCAGGCTTCGACGCTGTTCACCAGCCCCTTTTTCTGGCGCACTTCCTGGTAAAGGCGCGAACTGTGCCCGTTACCGAGCAAAGTCGCCAGCACATCCAGAATCGGCACGTCCGGATGGCGCAGGTCCGGCATGTGCCAACTGAAATGCAGATGGCCCAGTTCAATGGGCGCTTCCTCAATGACTTCGCGCGGGGCCGTTTGCCTGGGTTCCTCCGGCAGCACGACCGGAGGCAGCGGCCTGGCCTTGGCCTTTCTGTAAGCATCGTGGACCTGCGCCACGACGTCCTCCGTCTTCACGTCGCCCGCGACGACAAAGCAGGCGTTATTGGGAACGTATTTCTCGTGATAATAACCGCGAATATCATCGGGCTTCAGCTCGTTGAAAATGTCCGGATAGCCAATGACCGTGAAGCGATACGGGCTGCGCGTGTAGGCGGTCTCGAACAGGCGGCGGCCGGAGCGGCGCGACGGATCGTCCTGGCTCATGTCCATTTCGCGGCGGATCACGTCGAGTTCCTTGCTCAATTCGTCCGGCGGCAGCGTCGCGTTTTGCATGATGTCGCACAGGATGTCGATGGCCACGCGCGCGCCGGTGTCGGGAACGTTGATCCAATACACTGTCCGGTCGAACGACGTGTAGGCGTTCATGTGACCGCCCGCTTCCTGCACTTCCTGGTCGATACGCGCGCCGGGCCGGGTCGTCGTGCCTTTGAACAGCATGTGTTCGAGCACGTGCGACAGGCCGGCGCCGAGCCAGCGTCCCTCATGAATGCTGCCGGTCATACAGCATGCCTGCGCCGAGACGACTGGCGCGCTGTGGTCTTCGCGCACGATGATGGTCAGGCCGTTGTCGAGCGTGGCGAGCCGCGTGCCGGGCGGGCAGGCGGGAATGTTGCCGGCCGATTTCTTGAAAGCGACCCGGCTGCGAGGGACAACGGATGCGCGCATAAGGAATTAGACTGCAAGACTCGAATTAATTCTATCGAGGGGAAACTCAACCCTGTTTGGTTTCGGCGATCGGCACCGAAATTTTCCGCGACGGCAAATACGGTTTGCGAAAAGCCTCGTGGAAGTCGTAGCCGTTTTTGAAATCGTCGCGACTGTCCCGTTCCGTCTTGGCCAACAACCTGGTTTCGACCATATTGAAAACGAGTTCTCCAAAGTCCTCGCAGCATTTGACCCCCCATGCTTCGAGCACCGTGAGTGTCATCGGGCCGAACTGCTGCAACGCGTATTCGCGGATGCCGTTGAGCAGCTCCTGGCCGGA
>QHPA01000453.1 GCA_003218935.1 Verrucomicrobiota bacterium | reverse complement strand
CAGGGGAAACCTCCGGCTTTGCCGGAGGTCGTTGACTTCTTCTTCCTCCGCTTCGGCTTGAACAGCTCCAACTGCGGTTCCTTGAAAAAGTCGTAGTTCTTCAGAATCCGGATGATCTGGAGCAGATCGGACTTTTGGTAGTTGCGATTCACCTCAATCTGAACGATGAGGTCTGCGAGCATCGTGTGAAACGGAATGATCGCGTCCACGCCTTTGCTCTTCAGCAGCTCAATGCTTTCGGCGCGGGCTTCCATGCTTTGCGGCAGCGCGGGCACTACCAGGATTTTCGTCGGCTGACCCTGGCTGCCAAATGCCTTCGTGGCGCGTTCAAACACCGGCGGTTCGACAAATCGGAAAATTTCCGGCGCGTTCGCCAGCACGGCCGAACTGAAACTCTCCGTGTGCCAGCCTTTGACTGCGACCACCGCACGGGCGATGGCCGGCAGATCCCCGGAAGTCAGCACGAACGGCAGCGGCTGGCCGGCCGCGACGTGACGCGGGTTGAGCACGAAGAAATCGATCTCTTCGTCCTCGCGGCGGGTTGGCGCGATGTATTTGCGCTGCTGCCGGACGAAGAACCCGTGCAGCTCGAAATATTCGCGCACGATCGTTTCGCTGACGGCAGGCATGCTGGTCTGGTGTCCCTAACGCTTCTTTACAATGACGCCGACCAAGCCGGAAACAGCAGCGCCCCTCACCCTGCCCTCTCCCCATCGGATGGGGAGAGGGTGGCCGAAGGCCGGGTGACGGGAAAGCGGAACGTTCACATGGCATGGGTATTTCTGTGACATGGCACTAGAATGCGGAGTGCGGAGCGCGGAGCGCGGAATGGGCGGCGTTGGCGCCCGCGGCTTGTTCTGTGCTTGTGGTTTGAACCAGGGGCGCGGCCAGCACTTTCTCGACGATGTCCAGCGGCACCGGTTGTCCGAAGGAGACCTGGCCAATTTTGTTCACGAGCACGAACCTGATGACGCCTTCACTCACCTTTTTGTCGTGCCGCATTGCTTCAAACAGTTTCTCGCGCTGCGCAGGATTCAACTTGAGGTGCGTCGGCAGGCCCGCGTTCTCAAAAACAGCGGCGATCCGCTCGACATCGCGCGCCGGAAATCCGAGCAGTTCCGCGGAAAGCCTCGCCGCCAACACCTGGCCGATGGCAATGGCTTCGCCGTGCAGCAGTTTGCCGTAGCCGGAGACCGCTTCAAGCGCGTGGCCGATGGTGTGGCCGAAGTTCAGGATCGCGCGCAGGCCGCTCTCGGTCTCGTCCTGTCCCACAACGCCGGCCTTGATCTGACAACAGCGCGCCACCACGGACGAGAGCGTGTCGGGGTCGCGCTGGAGGAGTTTGGGCATGGCCTGTTCCAGCCGCTTGAACAGTTCCACGTCGTGAATGATGCCGTATTTGATGATCTCAGCCAGACCGGCGCGATACTCGCGCACCGGCAACGTCTCCAACGTGTCGAGATCGCATAGCACAAAGCGCGGCTGATAGAAAGCGCCAACCAGGTTCTTGCCCGCTTTCAAATTGATCCCGACTTTGCCGCCGACCGAACTGTCCACCTGCGCCAACAGCGTTGTCGGGACTTGTACAAAATCGATGCCGCGCGAATAAGTTGCGGCAACGAAGCCGGCGAGGTCACCGACCACGCCGCCGCCGAGCGCGACCACGAACGACTTTCGTTCAAGCCTGTGCTCGGCGAGCTGATCGTAACACGAAGCGACCAGCTTCAGGCTTTTGGCTGTTTCGCCGGCAGGAACAGTGATCAGAGTCGGCTCGAAGCCGCACGCTTTGAGCGACTCCACCGCCACTTCGCCGTAGCGCGCCGCCACGTTGCGGTCGGTAATCACGGCGCAATGCTGGCCCAGATAAAGCCGCTTGCATTCCTGCCCGAGCCGCGAGAGCAGCTTGTTGCCTATCGAAATCGTGTAGCTCCGCACCCCGAGCGGCACTTTAATCACATACATGGCGGCAGGATAAAGTCTGGGCGTGGCATGTCAAAGATTTGCCTTCAGGGGGAACTGTAGCCGCCGACGTAAGGAGGCGCTCTCAGGGTTCCACCTCCTTGCCTTGGTGGCGACACAAATTTTGTGCAGACTTGCAAAGCGGTTGTCCAATCGTTCAAATGGGCCCCGCGACTATGCGAATGCTTCTGACAGCGCTGACCGTGGCGTCAATGATCGGCGGCCTCGTTTCCTGCGCCGAAAAAAGTTCCGGCGAAAAGCCGGTCCCCGAAGCGCGAGGTTCACAAACCAGCACACAGATTTTCTCCGTCAAGGGCGTGGTCAAGGAACTGAAGCCGGACGGCAGGACGATCGTCATCAAACACGAGGAGATCCCGAATTATATGGCGGCGATGACCATGCCGTTCGAGGCGAGGAACACCAACGAACTCGCGGGACTTAAGCCGGGCGACGAAGTTTCCTTCCGCCTGCTCGTCACGGATCAGGCGGGATGGATTGATCAAATCACAAAAACCGGCGTAACGAACGTGGATAAACCGCCGGCACGCGAGACGTTCCGCCGCGTGCGCTTCGTGGACCCGTTGAACATCGGCGACGCGATACCGGATTATCCGTTCACCAACGAACTCGGCCAGGCGATTCATCTCGGGCAGTTCAAAGGCCAGGCGCTGGGGTTGACATTCATTTACACGCGTTGCCCGCTCCCGATGTTTTGTCTCCGCATGTCGAGCAATTTTGCCGACGCTTGCGGGAAACTTTCCACCATGCCAGACGCGCCAAAAAACTGGCGGCTCCTCTCCATTTCATTCGACCCGGAGCACGACACGCCGCAAATGCTGAAGGGCTACGCGAAGCGGTACGAGTACGACACCAACCACTGGAGCTTCGCGACCGGCGCG
>QHPA01000452.1 GCA_003218935.1 Verrucomicrobiota bacterium | reverse complement strand
AGTGAAGTCCATCCGAATCGCCGCTCAACACACCGCGAAAAATATTCATCGACGGCGCGCCGATGAAGCCGGCGACAAACAGATTGGCCGGGCGACGGTAAAGCTCGAGCGGACCGGCGATTTGCTGGACCTCGCCGTTTTTCAGCACCGCGATCCGGTTGCCCATGGTCATCGCTTCGATCTGATCGTGCGTGACGTACACCATCGTCACTGCGAGGCGCTGATGCAGCCGCGAGAGCTCCATGCGCATCTGGACGCGCATTTGGGCGTCGAGGTTGGATAACGGTTCGTCAAACAAAAACGCTTTCGGCTGCCGCACGATCGCGCGACCCACGGCGACGCGCTGGCGCTGGCCGCCGGAGAGCGCTCTGGGCAAACGGTCGAGCAATGGCGTGATACCCAGAATCTCCGCGGCCTGGCTCACGCGCAGGTCGATCTCCGCCCTTGGATACCTTCGCAGCTTCAGTCCGAACGCCATGTTTTCATAGACCGTCATGTGCGGGTAGAGCGCGTAGTTCTGGAAGACCATTGCCACATCGCGGTCCTTCGGCTCGACGTCGTTCACGACTTTGCCGTCGATGGAAATGGTCCCGCGCGAAACCTCCTCCAGGCCGGCCATCATGCGCAAGGTGGTGGACTTGCCGCAGCCGGACGGCCCGACGAGCACGAGAAACTCCCGGTCTTCGATGGTAAGACTGACGTTGTTGACGGCGCGAACTTCCTCGCCTTTTGGTCCTTTGAAGATTTTGGAGACGTTATCCAGAACGATCCGCGCCATGCGCGCTGAGTATTCCGACTCGTCCGGGCAATGTCGATAGCAGAGTGGTGGGAACAGTTCGCAAAGTCAGGGACGCGTTCGCAACGGCAGACCGTGGTGACGCTGGAGCAACGGTTGGTAATGTCTGCTAAAGACATCACCCAACGGTTCACTTTCTTGCATTTCAGCGCGGGCTGGAACCAGGACAACAAAAATTGATTTCAGTGGCCAGCATCTGCTGAATCGTCCGGGCGCCACTCTGCCGTTGACGCTGTGCGCGGCTTCCCGACATGATGCGCCCGCTGCGATGATTTTGTAATGTGAAACGGCCGTCACAGGCCGCCGCTACGGCAGTCAATCGAACATGAACCTGGACGCTCTTTATTCGGAACTGACTCTCGAAATAAACGCGAAACTTGCCCTCATCGTGCTCGACGGCCTCGGCGACATCGCCACCAAAGAGCAGGGGGAACAAACGCCGCTCGAAGCAGCCAGGACGCCCAACCTCGACGCGCTCGTCGCCGCCGGCGTGGCGCAGGGTCGGATGACCCCGGTCGCACCCGGCATCACGCCCGGCAGCGGTCCCGGCCACCTGGCGCTGTTCGGCTACGACCCGCTTGAGTTTCAAGTCGGCCGCGGCGTCATTGAAGCGCTGGGGCTTGGACTCGAACTGAAGGCCGGCGACATCGCTGCGCGCGCGAACTTCTGCACGCTCGACGGCAAAGGCATTGTTACCGACCGCCGCGCGGGCCGCAGTCAAAAAGATCGGCGACGCGGAAGTGATCATCAAACCCGGCAAAGGACACCGTTTCGTGGTCATCTTTCGCGGCAAAGGACTCGAAGGGCCGTTGACCGACGCCGATCCCCATCGCGAAGGCGCGCTCGTCCCCAAGGTTGAGCCGATCAACAAAAAGTCGGTCAAGGCCAAAAAGGCCGCGAAGCTGGTAGCGGAATTTTACCAGGCCGCCCTGCCGGTCATCGCGAGGAAAAAGCCGGCGAATGGCTTTTTGCTCCGCGGCATCGCGCATCAGCCGGTGATTCCTTTATTTGAGGAACGCTACAAACTGAAGCCGGCCTGCATCGCGGTTTATCCGATGTATAAAGGTTTGGCGCAACTCGTCGGCATGACGAAACTCGAGGGTCCACAGACCATCGCCGAACAATTCGAGCGTTATCTCGCCGAATACGACAACTACGACTTTTTTTTCATCCACTACAAGTACACCGACATGTATGGCGAGGACGGCAATTTTGAGGGCAAGAAAAAGGCCATTGAAGATTTTGACGGCGCGCTTCCGATCCTGCTCAGGAAAAAGCCGGATGTGCTGGCGATTACGGGCGACCACTCGACGCCGTGCGCGGTGAAAGGCCACTCGTGGCATCCGCAACCGGTGTTGTTGCACTCCTCACTTTGCGGCTCAGATAAACTGGAGCGCTTCACTGAAACCGGAGCCAACCTGGGCTCGCTCGGCATCTTCGAAGCGAAGTATTTGATCCGACTTATGCAGGCGAACGCGAAGATGTTTGATAAGTTCGGGGCCTGAGGTCATTCATGAAAGCTGTCATCCTCGCCGCCGGCAAAGGCACGCGCATGAAGGAACTGACCGACGCAGTTCCCAAGCCGATGCTTAAAGTTCAGGGTAAACCGGTCCTGGAACACATTCTGGGCGGCTTGATCGTCGCTGGCCTCCGCGAATTCTGCATCATCACCGGCTGGCGCGCCGAAGTTATCGAGAGCCATTTCGGTGACGGAGAAAGGCTCGGCGTGAAGATAAGTTATATGCGCCAGGTCGTGCAGGATGGCACCGGGAAAGCCCCGGAGCTCTCGAAGGACTTCGTCGGCACGGACGACTTTTTGCTGACTTACGGCGACATCCTCGTCAAGCCGGAAACGTATCAGCAAATGCTCAAGCGGTTCGGCGAAGGCCGTTTTTCCGGTTTGCTCACGGTGACAGCGGGCGAAGACGTGACCAAAGGCGGACTGAACTTTTTCGATGACCAATTCTGCCTGAAACGACTTATTGAAAAGCCAAGCGCGGCTCAGCTCGACCAATTGCGCGCTGAAGGCTGGCTCAAACCCGACCAGCCCGTTTGGTATAACGCCGGCATCTACATCTTTCGAGCCGTGCTGTTCGATTTCACCGCCAAACTTTACAAGTCACCGAGAGGCGAATATGAGTTGACCGATGCCATCAGTGCCATGGCCGCCGCCGGACATCGCATCGCCGGCCTGGAAATCAAGGACCGCTGGGTGGACGTGCGCGACCCCGAGGTGCTCGCCGCGCTCGAAAAGGAGGCCGGCTCAAAACGGCAACGCAATGGTTGACTTGCCCGTGCTCGTCCGTTATTACGAATCAAAAATCTCAGGGGAATTTTATGCCCTCGAAAACCATTGAAAAACCCGCCCTCGAATCGAAAGCTGCTGAAGTTGCCAAACTCTCCGCTGCCAGACAGCGCGAGCTGGACGCCGCCATTTCGACCATCACCAAGGCCTATGGTGACGGGAGCATCATGCGGCTGGGCGACGCCCGCGCGCAGACGAAGATCGATGTGATCCCCACCGGCGCGCTCGCGCTTGATCTGGCGCTGGGAGTCGGCGGCGTGCCGCGCGGTCGTGTCGTTGAGATTTTCGGGCCGGAATCTTCCGGCAAGACCACGCTCATGCTCCATGTCATTGCCAACGCGCAAAAGGGCGGCGGGTTGGCGGCATTCATCGACGCCGAACACGCGCTCGATCCGGCCTATGCAAAAAAACTAGGCGTGAACCTCGACGACCTGCTCGTGTCTCAGCCGGACAGCGGCGAAGAGGCGTTGACCATTTGCGAAACGTTGGCCCGCTCCAACGCGCTCGACGTGATCGTCATCGATTCTGTCGCCGCGCTCGTGCCCAAGGCCGAACTTGAAGGCGAGATGGGGATGGCCACCATGGGCATGCAGGCGCGCCTCATGAGCCAGGCGTTGCGCAAACTCAACGCGCTCCTCGCCAAGTCGAAGACCACCTGCATCTTCACCAATCAACTGCGCGAAAAAGTCGGCGTCATGTTTGGCAATCCGGAGACCACCCCCGGCGGCAAGGCGTTGAAATTCTACGCCAGCGTGCGCATCGATATCCGCCGCAAAGACGCGATCAAGGACACCGCCGGAAACGCCATCGGCAACCATGTGAAAGTGAAAATCGTGAAAAACAAAGTCGCCCCGCCCTTCGCCGAGGCCGAGTTCGACATCCTCTTCAACCACGGCATCAACAAGGAAGGAAGCGTTCTGGATGTCGGCATCGAAAACGGCGTGGTGGAGAAGAAAGGCGCCTGGTTGCAATTCACAGGCGAATTGATCGGCCAGGGGAAAGACGCCGCGCAAAAG
>QHPA01000451.1 GCA_003218935.1 Verrucomicrobiota bacterium | reverse complement strand
GACATCGCCCTTCGGTGTAAACTTAATGGCGTTGCCGAGCAAATTGACCAGGACCTGGCGCAGGCGGGTGACATCCCCTATGACCGTCGGCGGCACATCGTCGTCCATTTGGTAGGCCAGATCGATCTGCTTTTCCGCGGCTCGGGGCGCCAGCAGGTCGAGCGAGTCCTCGACGCAGGTGCGGATATCGAAGGGCTGTTTCTCCAGTTCCAGCTTGCCGGATTCGATTTTGGAAAAGTCGAGGATATCGTTGATGATCGTCAGGAGGGCGTCGCCGCTGTTGCGAATGGTTTCAACGAGTTCATTTTGTTCGGTTGTCAGTTCACTCTCCAGCAGCAGGCCGGTCATCGCGATAACGCCGTTCATCGGCGTGCGAATTTCGTGACTCATGTTGGCCAGAAACTCGGATTTGGCCCGCGTGGCGGCTTCTGCGGCGATCCGGGAGGCTTCGAGTTCGCGGTTGGCTTGCGTCAACTGGTCCTGAAGCAATTTGTTGCGGAGCGTAGTGCGGACGCGCGCGCGGAGTTCGGCGATTTCATACGGTTTGGTGATATAATCCACCGCGCCGAGCTCGAAACCGCGCAGCTTGTCGGCCGTGCTGTTCCACGCGGTAAGAATGATGACTGGGATGTTTTGCAGGTGGGCGTCTTCCTTCAACTGTTGGAGCACCGCGAACCCGTCGTTCTTCGGGAGGCCGAGGTCCAGCAGGATGACGTTGATTTTATTGCGCCGCGCCAGCGCGAGGCCGTCGCGCCCGTCCCGGGCACATAAAAGCTGGATGCGATCATCGATCAGGCTGGCAACGAGCAAATCGTGCAGGTCCTGATCGTCATCAATCAACAGAATCTGTGGCAAAGGCGCGCTCATTTCTTCATGGCATAGACTTTGGCTTGGATCGAGCCAATCGCTCTAAAGAGACTCTATTGGCTTTTCCTTTTCCTGCTCAAGGATAAAACAGACGCGGCCGTATTCCTCGTTCAGCTTGCCGAATAAATCGGATGCTTCCGCCAGTTTCCCCTCCTTGGGCAGCCTTTCCAGTTCCGCGCAAAGTTTGGCGAGCCGACGCGCGCCGAGGTTGCTGGCGCTTCCTTTAAGACTGTGGGCCGACTCCTGCAACGCCAGCCCGTCCGAGCGGGCGATGGCGGACTGCATACTTTGGATTTTCACAGGCGTGTCCCGCAGAAACAGTTCGATCAGTTCCACGACGGCATCAGGTCCGCCCGGCTCCTGAAGCTCCCGCAATCCAGCGAGCACAGAACCGTCAATGACCGCCTCATTGTTGCCGCCGCTGTTTTCCGTCCGCTTGCGCGCCGCCACCGGCCGAACGAAGCTGGCGGCTTCCTGAAGCACAGCCTGCAGTTCCGGCAGTTTAACCGGCTTGCTGATGTAATCGTTCATGCCGGCAGCCAGGCATTTCTCGCGATCGCTCTCGAGGGCGTTGGCCGTCAGGGCAATGATGTAAGCCGGTGGCCGCTGCGGGTCATTCTTTCCCATTTCCATCTGCCGGATCAACCGCGTTGCTTCGTAACCGTCCAGCTCCGGCATGTGGCAGTCCATCAGGACGACGTCGTAGGGAATTCGTTTTAGCGCTTCGACGGCTTCCATGCCGTTGGCGACCGCGTCCGCCGCATAGCCAAGCTTCTTCAATTGACGCAGCCCGACCTTTTGGTTCACGACGTTGTCCTCGGCCATCAAAATGCGCACGTGTCTGGGGTTGAGAGCTCGCACGCGACCGGGCGCGCCAGCCGCGTGCAGCGCGTCAGGGTGTCCGGCGATGGGTACGGTTGTCTCCGCCATGACCGTGGCCAGGCAATCAAAAAGTCGGGATTCTTTGACGGGTTTGACCAGATACGCGTCAATGCCAGCGCTGCGCCAGGCTTCCGCGTCGAGCCGAAGACCCAAAGACGTCAACATCACCAGACGCGCCTTTTGAATGAGCGGATCGGCGCGAATGGTTTGCGCCAGGGTCAGGCCGTCCATCTCCGGCATCTGCAGGTCCAGAATGACAAGGTTGAAAGCATCCCCTGTGGCCGCCTCCCGGCGGAGCAGTTCCAACGCCTCGGCGCCGTTCACTGCCGTGCTGGCGCGCATTTTTCGGGACTTCGTTTGGTGCTGTAAAATCTGGCGGTTGGTGGCGTTGTCATCCACAACAAGCACTCGCAAATTTTCCAGATTTCCCCGCGGCCGTTTGAAAAAGTAGGTCGTGCCCGGCGGCTGTTTTTCCAGTCGAACGACAAACCAGAACGTGGAGCCTTGGCCGGGCGTGCTTTCCATTCCGATCTGCCCGCCCATCAGTTCGACCAGTTGTTTGGAAATCGCGAGTCCCAGGCCTGTGCCGCCATATCGGCGCGTCAACGATCCGTCGGCCTGAGTGAAGGCCTGGAACAGCTTGTTCTGCGCTTCGTGAGGGATGCCAATGCCGGTATCCGCGACGGCACAACGGATCGTGACGTGTTCTTCTGATTCGTTTTCCTTCGAGACGCGCACGACGACCTCGCCGCGTTCGGTAAATTTGATCGCGTTACCGAGGAGATTGGTGAGCACCTGTCGCAACCGCCCCGGATCGCCCCGCAGATGGCAGGGCACATCCTCGAGCACCCAGGAGGCCAGTTCAATGCTTTTGGCTTCGGCACGCTCGGCCAGCAGCTCGACGGTGCCTTGTGAGCAACGCGTCCGCGCTGGTGCGGATCGTTTCGGAAAAGTCGCGCTGTTCATCCGTCAGGTCCGTGTCCATCAGGAGCCCGGTCATGCCGATGATGCCGTTCATCGGCGTGCGGATTTCGTGGCTCATGTTGGCGAGGAATTCCGATTTCAGCCGCGCGGATTCCACCGCCACGTCGCGGGCCTTGGCCAGTTCCCGTTCGGTTTCCTTGAGCTGCGTGATGTCTTTGGTGACGCCGAAGGTGCCGATGATTTTGGCGTCTTTGTCCCGAAACGGCATCTTGGTGGTCAATCCCCAGGTCACTCTGCCATCGTGCCAGGTTTCCTTTTCCATCCTGCCGATAATCGGCTGACCGGTGCGAATGATGAATTGTTCGTCCTCATAAGCAGCCTGTGCGTGTTCCGGTGTGAAAAAGTCGAAGTCTGTTTTGCCGACTGCCTCCTCGGGATCCTTAAGGTTGAATTTCTTAGCCAGCGCCTGACCCACTTTCACAAAGCGCGATTGTCGGTCCTTGAAATAAATATTATCCGGGATGTTGTCGAGCAGAGCCCGCAGCAGGTCGCGTTCGTAAGCCAGCGCCTCCTCTATTTTCTTGCGCTCCGTCACATCCCAAAACATTCCTTGAACGCCGATGACGTTGCCCAGCGCGTCGCGGAGCGGAGTCTTGATGACCTGCACGTGAATCTTTCCGCGATCGGGCGTCCGATGTTCTTCGACGGTTTCGAAAGGCGCGCCGGTCTCCATGACGCTGTGATCGTCGCGTTGGTATTTCGCGGCGAGTTCCTTCGGGAAAAAATCGAAGTCCGTTTTCCCGATGATGTCCCCCAGGGACCGACCCAGTTCGCGGCAGAATTTCGTGTTGCCGAACGTGAAGCGGCCTTCCTTGTCCTTGCGGAAGATGTTTTGCGGCAGCGATTCGACCAGCGAGTGATACAAAATCTCGGAGTCACGCACCGCCTGTTCGGCCCGTTTGCGCTCGGTGATTTCTTCCACCGTGCCTTCGTAGTAGAGCACCTGGCCTCGCCCATCGCGCACGACCCGCGCGTTCTCGGAAATCCAGATGACGCTCCGGTCCTTGCGATAAACCTGGGACTCGAATTTCGAGACGATTCCGTCCCGTTGAATCAAACGAACAAAGTCCTCGCGCCGCCCCGGCTGCACGTAAATCTGGTGGCCGATGTCACTGACTGCCTCCATAAGTTGTTCGGGAGAGTCGTAGCCGTAGATTTTAGCCAGCATCGGATTGGCCGAGAGGTAGCGCCCGTCCGGAGTGGTTTGGAAAATTCCCTCCATGACGTTTTCAAAAATGCTGCGATACTTTTCCTCTGCCTCTCGCAGTGCTTCCTCGGCGCGAAGGTGGCTGGCCACCGAACGCTCCAGCTCGATGAAATTGCGCCGCAGCTCAAGCCGCATGATCACCTGATGGCTGAGAATCCGCAGCGCCTCGATTTGCTGCGGAGTCAGTCGGCGCGGTTTGCGGTCGATCACGCACAAAGCGCCGATGGCAACGCCGCCGGCGGGCGCGATCAGCGGCGTGCCGGTGTAAAAGCGGACGTGCGGATTGCCGGTGACCAAAGGGTTTCCGGCGAACCGCGCGTCCGCGGCCGCATCCTCCACGACGAAGAGGTCTGTCTGCGCGATGGCGTGCGCGGAAAAGGAGATGTCGCGAGGCGTTTGCGACCGACGGAGCCCGACCTTGGACTTGAACCAGTCACGGTCTGCATCCACCAGGCTCACCAGCGCGATCGGGGTTTCGCAGATTTGTGAAGCCAGGCGGGTCAGGTCGTCAAAGGCTTCTTCGGGCGGGGTGTCGAGGACATTATAGGCGCGCAGCGCATTGAGTCGTTCGACTTCGTTTGAGGGTCGCGGGGCGGCTTTCACTGGTGAATCAGTTCAAATCGTCTTCCGCAAACCTATACGGCAGATCGCCTGATTTCACAACCAAACTTTGACGGCCTTTTGGCCGGCCGTGTAAAGAAACATTTGCACTGGAAGCGCAAAGGCGCGTAAATAATCCGCATGGTTCAGACTGTTGCCAGCCCGAAAGCCGGCGCTGTCGTCTCAACTTTCCGTGACGAATACACAAAAGCGTTCCGCTGGATGCTGCTGGCGCGGACGTTGGACGACAAGTTTGCCGGCCTTTACCGCGCCGGCAAAATTCACGGGGGCGTTTTTCTTGGACGCGGGCAGGAGGCTTTGAGCGTGTCGGTTGGACTTGCGCTGCGGAAAGGAGACGTGTTCGCTCCGCTCATTCGCGATCAAGCCGGCCGGCTCGCCTTTGGCGAACCGATCCTCGACGCGGTTCGCACCTACCTTGGCTCGACGCTGGGCCCGATGCGCGGACG
>QHPA01000011.1 GCA_003218935.1 Verrucomicrobiota bacterium | reverse complement strand
TCGAAGACGGCGAGTCGCAACCGCAGGTTTGGATCAGGGAACAAGCCAAAGGTCGCGTCTTTGTCTGCATCCCCGGCCACTTCACCTGGACTTTCGACGACCCGTTCTATCGGTTGCTGGTCCTGCGTGGAATTTGCTGGGCGGCACATCAACCGACGGATCGTCTCGCGGAACTGGCCGCGGTTGGAGCCCGGTTGGCTGAATGAGGCAGACGCACACTCATTGCTCCGCAGAAGAGAAACAGAAATCATCCGTTAAGGCAAGCTGGCAGTGGGCAGGATGGACATTCGCGCGCAAATCGCCCAAGCTGCGTCGCACGATGAAAGTCACCTACTACCTCGAAGTCATCTCCTCCTGGTGTTACTGGGCCGAACCTGCCTGGGCTGAATTGAAGCAGCGTTACGCGGGCAAAGTGGAGTTCGGTTGGAAAATCGCGTTGATGCCGTCCGAGGCGTATCCGGTCTCACAGACGCAGTGCCAATGGTTTTATCGTCGCAGCGGCGTCATCATGCGCTCGCCATTCGCGCTGAACTCCGGCTGGTTCGAATCGGAACTCAAGCAGTATGTGGCTCCGAATTTCGTGGCTGAGGCGGCGAAAGATTTCAATGTGACTGACGACTGCGTGCGGCTGGCGATTGCGAATGCGGCGCTGCGGGAGGGACGGAAGGTCGGGCGTTGGGAGGAAGCGGCCGCCGTGGCGGCAAACGCCGCCGGATTAGACGTGACAGCGCTGCTGAAGAAGGCGAAATCGCCGGAAATCGAGGCGCGGGCGCGGGCGACCACGGCGGAGTTCCATACGCTGCAGGTCACCCAGCGGCCAACGTTCCTGCTGGAAAACAACATTGGCGATCGAGCCGTGTTTTCGGGATTGGTTGTCGCCGCGCCGCTGGCGGCTACGATAGATGCCATGCTGAATGACGCGGCGGCCTACGCGTCGCATGCCGCTCATTTCGGTCCGCCACCGGCAAATTAAAATCGCGACATTCGGTGCGGTGCTCACGATCTATGGGTAACCTCCAAAATTTGGACGCGAATCGAGCCATGAACCATCCCCTCACCCGGCCTCCGGCCACCCTCTCCCCCATCGAGGGAGAGGGAAGGAGAGAGGGGGCAGGCCCATGAGTATCCCTTCGTCAACAATTAAACCTCTCGCCCGCTCTCGTTTAAGAGTCGGTTGGCTCATAGGCGCATGTGTTCTGGTCTCCGGAGCGATTGGGTTGTCGCTTCGTACAAACAGGCCGGCGGAACGCGCGTTGGACCGATTGCTGACGGCGCCATTGACGATCTGGCGAAGCCCACCAGAGACTTTTGACAATTTCAGTGACCGGGAACTGGCGGTTTGCATGAGCATCGTCTTGCGCAGCGAGACGAACTGTGTGCCGTATCTGTGCAGGGAACTGCGTCGGCGTGAGACGGCTTTCGACCGTTTTTACGTCGCCCGATGGCGGACGCTGCCGGCGTTCCTGACTCGATTTCTGCCTGAGCCGGTCTCAGTCCGGACGAGGCGGCTGCGTGCCATCACCCTGCTGCAGTGTCTCGGCCACGGCGCCGTGCGGCCGGCCGCCGGCACACTCATCGAAACACTGTCGGACCCGACGCCCGAGATTGCGGCGCAAGCCGCCAGCGCGTTGGGGCTGGTGCTCCCTGAGTCGCCGCGCGCGCGTGGGGAGTTTATCGCTTATTTTCAGCGAGCACGGGGCGCCGAATTCTTGGGCGCGGAGATGTGGAGCGCAGAATTTTGGAAGGACATTCCCGAGCTGTTGCCCCAGCTTGTTCGGCAATTGGGGATCCCCTGCCTCGCAGGCGATGCCGCCCGGGCGCTGGATGTGTATGGCACGAACGCCGCGCCGGCCCTCCCGGCGCTGGTCGAAGCCGCCACTGACGGCTTTGCGGGCGGAGAAGGAAGACTCGAAAAAGTCCGACGCGACAGAATATCGCCCGGTCTGGCGATGGAAGGCCGGTGCAATGCGCTCCTGGCCCTGGCGAAGACCGGCGTACGAAACGGCCGCGTGTTGGAAACGTTCTCCCTGGCGTGGAATGACGCCGTTCCGATGCTTCGTTACAACGGCGGCGCAGCCATTGCGGCGTGCGGTGAAGCGGCAGCCCCGCTGGTGCCGCGCATGATCGCGACTCTGGAAGACGAGGACGCTTTCACGCTGTTGCGCAAAATCAACGCCTTGGGCGAGCTTGGTCCGGTTGCCCGCGCGGCCTTGCTCAAATTGCGCGCTTACGAGAGCGGTGAATTTCCGGACAACTTGCCGAAAGAATTCACGGAAGGAACGGTGGAGGATATCCAGTTCGCCGCGACGATGGCGATCTGCATGATCACGCCTGAAGAGGCGGGCGCGCGGCTGGAGCGGCTCGCGGCGGAACTGGGAAACCGCGAGGAGGCAGCGCGGTGTCTGGGGTCGCTGAAGTGCCTGGCACCTCGAATCGTTCCACTCATGCGCGACCGCCTGCGCGCGGAGGACCGTCTTGCCGGGACGCGCGCCGCGTTTGTGATCCTGCGGCTCGAGCCGGGCGACGGCGAGGCGCGGGAGAGGCTCATCACGGAATGCGAGAGCCGCGATCTGCTTCGGCGTCTGGTCGCGGCCAGACTGCTCCTGGGCGCGACGCGCGACGTTACCCATACCTTGCCGGTTTTCCTCGAAACGCTGCAACGGCCGGAAATGAGATTCGAAGCCGAGGAAGGAATCCGAGCCTGTGGTTATGCGGCGCGTCCCGCGGCACCGCAGTTGCTCAAACTGCTTTGGCATCCAAGCGGGGAAATTCGTCGCGCCGCCGGCGATATTCTGCGCGAAATCGCTCCCGAAACGCTGCCCCATATCAACGAGAGGGCGCTGTGAGCGGAATCGTTGATCGTCCCTTGCCGCCGTTGGCGTTGACAGAATCTTTGTGGTAAGAAGAAGGCGTGAACAAGGAAAACAGACGTCGCTGGATTCGGCCTTCGTTTTTCCTGCTGGCACTGGTCCTCGCCTTTGCCGTTTGGCGTGGATTGCTGCGTTCCGGTCCTGTTCGTACGAAAGTTTTGCGCCTTGTGGCGCAAATTTCGCCCTATGCCAATCATTCGTCCGCGGCCGAAGCGGAATTGACCGACCTTGGACCGGAGGCTTACCTGGAACTGGGCAAAGTCATCGATCGACGGGATTCGGGTTCCAATAGACTTTATGCGTCCCTGTGGCCGCGGCTGCCAAAGCGGGCGCAAAAGCATCTGCCGATCCCGCAGTCATGGGGGGAGTTACGCCGTCGAGTCGCGACGCTTGTGTGCGATTTGGGTCCGGGACCGTCACGCCCGTTGGCGAGCGCGCTTTGCAAGAGCCTCGATCCATCGGATCCTATTGGAAGCCAAAACGTCCTTCGCGCGCTTTACTGGTCAATTCCGGAATCGCCGAAAGCCGTCGCCACGCTCGCGGATTGGTTGCGCACGCCGACGCCAGGGAAACTTCTGTTTGGCACGACGGACAGTTACGAATTGTGGCCGCAGTTGCCGCAGATGGCGCCTTTGCTGGTTCCGTGGCTTAAGGATCCCGACCAGGCGAACGAGGCGGCAGCCGCGCTGGGGACGATGGGAACGAACGCCATTTTCGCTGTACCATCACTCATTGAAATGGTTGACCAGGGAGTCGCCGGCAAACCGCCGAACTTGAAGCTGGCGATGGGATACGCGTCCTACCTCGACCCTTTCAACCACAACCGTCTTGCCGCCATTGGCGCGCTGGGGACAATCGGTCGCGCCACGCCAGAAGTTGTTGCGGCGTTGACTGGAGCGCTTTCCCAGACCAACGAAGCCGTGCGGTTTGAAGCCCTGTTGGCCCTCGCCAGACTTCACCAGCCGCTCGGAACACAACTGGAAACCGTGCTCAACGGTCTCAGGGCCCGGCGGACGTTTCGACTGGGTCAATACATTGAACTGCTCGGCAAACTGGGGGCGTCCGCACGTGGCGCGTTGCCGTGGCTCCGCCAGTTCGCTGCGCTGGAAGAAGTCGCGAGACTGCCGGGAGCTGCCGAGAACGAGAATGATTTCCTGATTGAACCGGAAAGGTTCCGGGCGTTTGCGCTTGCCGCAATTTGCCGGATCGCGCCGGACGAAGCCCGCTCGCGTTTGCCGGGACTTGTGGCGCAGGTCGGAGTTGACTGGGACCCCGTGCAAACGCTGATGGAGTTGAAGCCGCTGGGACGGGAAGTCATCGCCGAACTGCAGCCGTTGCTGCGCCAGACAAACTGGCATCGTTCTGCGCTCGCCGCCAACATCATCCTCACGCATGACCCAACGAACGCCGAAGCCTTGAGCGCGTTGCGTCGCGCGGCAGCGGAAGGGGAGCTGAACCAGCGGTTGATACCGGCGGGATGGTTGTGGCAAAGGACCGGCGAAACCGAACCACTCCTGTCTTTGGCGATCGAAGGCTTGAAGTCTCCCCAAAGCCATATCGGCCAGAGCGCCGCTCAGTACCTGGGCGAAATGGGAGCGGGTGCCCGGCCCGCAATCCCGGCGCTGAAGGCGGCGCTTTGGCACAAGGACAAGTTTGTTCGGCAACGGGCCGGCAAGGTACTGCGGAAACTCGCGCCGGAGGAGATGCCGCTGATCCAATAGACACTGCTTTCCAGTCCGGGGCGCCAGACGGCATCGAGCGGAGCGGTCGCCTCGAAATCGTGCTTGCAACGACGTCCAGGATTGTTACTTTCTCGGCTCCTTAAACAAAAACAAAACTGTTTATGGCACGAATCTGCGAATTGACCGGCAAAGGCCCGATGAAGGGCAGCATCATCTGGCGCAGCGGCAAACCCAAGAAGCAGGGCGGCATCGGCACGCACGTGACCGCCATTACCAAGCGCCGGTTTCTCCCGAACCTCCAGCGCGTCAAGGCGCTTATGCCGAACGGCGAAGTGCGGTACGTCCGCGTAGCAGCCAGCGCCATCAAAAAAGGGCTGGTCACGAAGGCGCCCAGGCGGAACTGGAAGAAGGGAGAATCCAAAAAGGCCTGAGCCGGGCTTCTGAAAAGTTAAATCGTTAAATCGTTCGGCCAGGTTAATTCCGGTGTAACGATTTAACAGTTCAACGCTTCAACGTCGTTTGAGCCGCCGCATCGTTGCGCGTTTGAGTTCGCGGTCGGCGTCGCGTTTCTTCATGTCCTGGCGTTTATCGTATTGGACTTTGCCTTTGCAAGCAGCCAGGGCGACTTTTACGTTGCCGTTTTTCCAGTAGAAGGAAAGTGGAACCAGCGCGTTGCCTTTGACGGACGCGAGGTCGAAGAGCTTGCGGATTTCCGATTTGTGGAGCAGGAGTTTGCGCGGCGCTTTGGGTTGATGGTTCTGAAGGTTGCCGTGAGAGTATTCGTCGATGTGCACGTTGTAGAGCCAGACTTCATCCTTGTCCACTCGCGCGAAGGCATCGCTGATCTGGCCCTTGCCCGCGCGCAATGACTTGACCTCCGTGCCGCGCAGGACAATGCCGGCTTCAACAGTTTCGAGGATGTGATAATCCCGACGCGCCTTGGAGTTGGTCAGGATGTCGCCCATAAAGAAAAGCAGCCGGAAGGATGCCTTCTGGCTCTGCACAATTCTTGTTTCCCAACCTAGCCTCTCTTGCGTTTCTTGGGAGCTGTCAATTCCTCCGGAGCAGCCGGGATCGGTTCCCAGCTCATTTTGTCCTCGACGAGTTCCAGCAGCGCAATGTCCGCCACACCCATGCCGGGCGTGGTTTCTACCAACGGCCGGCTCCCGGCCCCGCCGGCCGAGTTAAGCTGCCGGACACGGCGCGAAATCAGATTCACCAGAATGTTGGGGTTGCCAACCTTTTCCGCTGCTTTTTTGCTTAGTTCAGCGTTCAAGTTTTTTTAGTCGCTCAAACGAGCGCGGTAAACTAATCGGGGACGGAGAGCGAACGCAATAGAAAAAAACGGCCAGAAACACGCCCCGGGGCGCAGGGCCGGCTAGTGGCACGGGCGTCCCGCCCGTTTGTCCAATCCAGGAACTCACGGGCGGGACACCCGTGCCACTTGCGTTACAGGACACTGAGATGCCTCAACACTCGCATCCGGCCAATCCGCGCTTGCGCCACCGCGGGACTTTGCCTAAAAACGCCGCATGCCTGCGACCGCCACGCGAGCCGGGGCGCGCCATCGACTCCCCTTTGACCTCCAGACGTATCTGACGGACCGCACCGCCGCGGTCGATCGCGCGCTGGACAGGTTTCTGCCCGAAGCAACGACGAGACCCGCCACCATCCACAAAGCGATGCGCTACTCGCTGTTCGCCGGCGGCAAGCGGATGCGTCCGGCGCTTTGCCTGGCTGCCGCCGAAGCGTGCGGCGGTTTGGCCGACGGCTGCCTGCCACTGGCCTGCGCCGTCGAGTGCATCCACACTTACTCGCTCATCCACGACGATTTACCGGCAATGGACAACGACGATTACCGCCGGGGCAAACTGACGAACCACAAGGTCTTCGGCGAAGGCATCGCGATCCTGGCGGGCGACGCCCTGCTGACGCAGGCGTTTGAAATCGCTGCGCAATGCAAAGGCTGGCCGCGCTATCCGCATCGCGATGTCCTCTTGGAAATCGCGCGGGCCGCCGGCTCACGGCAGCTCATCGCCGGTCAGGTCGCCGACCTCGAGGGCGAAGGCAAGAAAATTTCCGCGGAGCAACTGAAATACATCCACGAACGCAAAACATCGGCTCTGCTCTGTTGCTCCGCGCGGCTTGGAGGCATGAGCGCAAACTGCACCGCGGCGCAGCTCAAGGCGCTGACGAACTTCGGCTACAACGTCGGTCTCGCGTTCCAGATCATTGACGACATTCTCGACCTCACGCAATCAAGCGAACAACTCGGCAAAACCGCTGGTAAAGACACCAAAGCGCAGAAAGCGACTTACCCCGCGATTGTCGGCTTGGAAAAATCGCGGAAGATTGCGCAACAACTCACTGACCGCGCGTTTGACGCGCTGAAAATCTTTCGCGGCAAGGCCGTCGCGCTGGAAGCGCTGGCGATGTATCTTTTGCAGCGGGACAGATAATCTGGTTTAGTTTGCTGCTCCGCCTACTGCCCTGAATAGTACGCATCCACCTTCGCGGCGACGTCTTTGTAGGCGCTGTCCGTTTCGTAAATCAGTTTGAATTGCTCGATGGCTTCGTCTTTCTTTCCCATTTTTTCCAGCACGCAGCCGAGTGCATAGATCAATTCCTTTTTTTCGTCGTCGAAGGTCAGCTTTGCCTTGATGGCATTTTGCAGCGTCCGGGCGGCGAGGTCGTTCATGCCGCGTTTCGCGAAGCATTGGCCAAGGTAACTCATCGCCTGGATCCGTTTGTGCGGATTGTTCTGGGCCTTTTGAAATTCCGAGATCGCTTCGTTGAATTTGCCCGTCTTGAAGTAAAGTTCACCGAGTTCAAACCGCATTTGCAAATCGTTCGGATACCTTTCAGCGCGTTTGCGGCACTGTTCGAGTTCGTACGCCTGCTGTTCGGCCTGGATACGCGCCGATTGTTCAGCGTGGTCTGGCGCGGACCGGTCAAGCTGGGCCAGGGCGTGCTCGAATTTTTTTACGGTCGTCTCGGCCATGACCCGTTCGAGTGAAGGATCAGAGACGCCTGCGGTGGTGATGATGCGGTTGTAATATTCGAGCGCCTTGTCGAACTGCTTCTTCTGCGTGTAAAGCTCGGCCGCGGAACGGAGGAGTCGAAGGTTACCTGGCTCCTGGGCGATGCGCGCTTCGTATTCGGCGAGCAACCGCCCGGCGACGTCTTCGTTCTTGACGGCGCGGTTCTCCTGCTCCAGCGCGGCGGCTTCCTGCTTGTCCTTCAAAATGTCGCGATACGAACCGCCGCCTCCTTCGAGCGCCTCATAGCCCCCCTCGGACATGGTGCGGCGGGCGGAAACGTTTTTCAGCACCTTGGCAATCTCCGGGTCGTTGGGGAAGGTGCTGGCCAGCTCCGCGAGAATATTCTCGCCTTTTTCGGACTGGCCGGACTGCGCCAGCGCCTGACCCAGTTTTATGGCCACCTCGCGATCGGGAGAATTCCTGAACGCGATTTCCAGCGACAGCGCGGCGGTGCGCGGCAGATCGAGGGCCAGCGCGGCGTCGGCGAGCATTTTGTGTGCGGCGACGTTATGCGGGTCGCTGTTGAGCATTTGTTCGGCAATATTGATCGCTTCGGCCGGGTTGGAGCGCAAGGCGATCGAACCCTTCGCCATCAGCGGTGAACTGGTCGCGGCGCCGAACATTTTTTTCAGGAAGCCGCCTTTTTTGCCGGCACGTTTCGCCTGCGCGGCCCGCAGCGCTTCGCGGCAGGCGTAGAAGCCCGGCTCCTTTTGCAGCACCTGATCGAAGATGGCGATGGCGTAGTCCAGGTTCAGGCGCTGGATGGCGGCCAGTCCTTTTTCGTATTGTTCCCGCAACGGACGGGGTATTGCAGCCAAAGTCTTTTCCGGCATGGAAAAAATTGTAGCGATTATCGGACCAAAATCCACCCCAATCACGACATATATCGACGCAGTAATCTTTACTCGGAATTCGGGAGAAAATTTATCGCCGTCCAGGACGCTGTCTGAGCAGCTTCACGGAGTTGTGGAGGCCAGAATGAACTTGCCTCCAAGCCGTGGCGTGCTGCAATTTACGCCGGTTTGCGGATATGGTGGAATTGGCAGACACGCTACTTTGAGGTGGTAGTGCCGCAAGGCGTGCAGGTTCAAGTCCTGCTATCCGCACCATAATTCCTAAGGAAAATGAGGATTCGGACGGTTCCCGCACAGATTGCGCACAAAAATCGGCGGAATCTGACAGTCAAAAAGTGAAGTTCCCCAAGGTCATTCGCTATCGAAAGGCTGAGGTCACGATCTACGGTAAGAAGCCGAATTATTCCTTTTACCGCGTCGCCTATCGCGTGAACGGCCAGCGCCAGATGAAGTCGTTTGGCACGTATGGCCAGGCGAAAGCCGAAGCCGATAAAAAGGTTCGTGAACTGGCGAAAGGCTCGCAAGCCGCAGCCCTGAGCGTGCGCCAGTCCTGTGACGCCCTCGCCGCTCTTGAACGCCTCGAATCCTTTCGCCAGTCCACCGGGCGGCGCGTGAGCCTGCTGGCGGGTATCTCAGAGTATTGCGAGGCTGCCAGCAAGTTGAGCGGGCGCACTTTGGGCGAGGCCGTGGACCGCTACCTGTCCACAGTCGCCAGCGTGCAGCGGAAGGACATCAAAGAAGCGGTCGAGGAATTCATCGCTGCCGATGAACCGCGCACAACCGCCGGCGAAGGCAAACGTGCACAAATGTCCTCTAAGTACGCTTACAACCGCGCAATCCAGCTTCGCCGTTTCGCTGCGACATTTCTGAACACCGCCGTTTGCGACTTGGCGAAAGAATATCTAAACGCCTTCGTCACCGCGCTCGGCAAGAGTGCGTCGAAATCCCGCAATCGTCGGCGTGCAGTCTCCGCCAAGTCCCGCAATCATTATCGCGCCGCCATTAAGCAGTTTTTGCAATGGGCAGTGCGCAAGGATTACTTGCCGCTGACGCACCGTTTGCTTGAAGCCGACGCGATGCGCCCGGAGCGAGCGAACAACGGCGAAGTGGCCTTCTACATGCCGAATGAACTCCGCGCATTGCTTGAGACTGCGGATGAAACTTTGCGACCACTGCTCGCCATTGGCGGGCTGGCGGGGTTGCGTACCGCCGAGTTGCTGCGCTTGGATTGGGCCGACGTGTGGCGTGTGCCAGGTCATATCGAAGTGACGGCGGGCAAGAGCAAGACCCGACAGCGCCGGCTCGTGGAGATCTGTCCTGCGCTGGCCGCCTGGCTGCACCCATTCCGCGCGTTAAAGGGCGGCAACCTGTGGGATGCACACGAAATCTCCTTCCAACGGTGTTTCAGCGAACTTT
>QHPA01000436.1 GCA_003218935.1 Verrucomicrobiota bacterium | reverse complement strand
CGCGGTTACGCGGTTCATGCGGGAAGCTGCCGAGCGCTCCGACTGCAAAAACACGGTCAAAACTGCACCATTTGTTTGAGCTGCCTGGCGCGTTGCTCGATGGCAGCGCGTGTCACCGTGGTCGTGCGTGTCAAGCCGAAGCCCTCGCAACAAAATGAGGCCACCACACTGCCGTAAATCATGCCCCGTTTCAAATGAGTTTCAGGCGCGCCTTTGCGGCCGGCGAGATAGCCCATCAGGCCGCCGACGAAGGAATCGCCGGCGCCAGTTGGGTCAACGACTTTGTTGAGCGGAAACGCGGGCGAGATAAACATGCCGGCCGGTGAGGAGAGCAGAGCGCCGTGCTCACCTTTTTTCACGATCACATATTTCGGACCCAGGCGGTGGATTTTCTTCGCGGCGGCGATGGCGTTGTCCTCTTTCGTCAATTGTCGCGCTTCGCTGTCATTGAGCACCAGGGCATCCACGCGCCGAAGCAGTTTCAGCAGCTCGTCCAGGGCGATGTTCAGCCAAAGGTCCATCGTGTCGGCGACGACGAATTTCGGGCGTTGCATCTGGTTGAGCACATGATGCTGCAATGCCGGGGCGATATTGGCCAACAGCACGAAGGGTGTCCGGCGATAGGTCTCGGGCAAGTTCGGGGTGAACGCCTCGAACACGCCCAACTCAGTCGTCAGCGTCCGGCGATTGTTCATATTGGCTTCATACTCGCCGGCCCAGTGGAACGTCTTTCCCGGCGCGACTTGCAGACCCTCGAGGTTGATGCCGTGACGGCGGTAAAGCCGGACATAGCGCTTCGGGAAATCGTCGCCGACGATGCCGACCAGCTTGACCGGTGCGAAGAAACTGGCGGCGACCGCCGCATGGCTGGCCGAACCGCCGAGCAGGCGCGGATTTTCGCCGTAAGGCGTTTTGATGGAGTCAAGCGCGGTGGAACCAACAACGAGAACGCTCATTTGTTCCCTAATCCGTTGAGTTCGTGAAATCGTTGAATCGTTACATTGTTAAAGGGTTGGGACGTCGCGGGGCGGTTGTTCCGTTCAAAGCGGTGCGGAAAGTACGCGGTTCTTGAATTTCTGGCAAGCCTCGACGATGTCGGGCGCATCTAAAATCGCCGAAACAACGCAAACCCGGCGGGCGCCAGCCGCGAGAACGTCATCGAGGTTTTCCAGGTTGATGCCGCCAATGGCGAACCACGGAATTTTCACGCCAGCCGTCGCCCAACGGACGTAATCGAGCGTGACTGGCAGTGCGGCTGGCTTGGTTGCGGTGGCGTAAACCGGACCGATAGCAATGTATTCCGCGCCCGCCGCGATAGCCCGTTTGGCCTGGACAGGCGCATGCGTGCTCAGGCCGATTTTGAGCGAAGGGCCTGCGTTCGGCAGTTGTGAGACGTGCGCGTAGCCTGCATCGAAGAAGTCTTCCTGGCCCAGATGGCAGAAGGCCGCGCCGACTTCGGTTGCAATTTGTGGATGGTCATTGATGACCAGCCAGACACCGGCCTTTGCCGTCATAGCGATAATCGTTTCGGCCATCCGGCGGATTTCGTCTGGTGACGAATTTTTTGCGCGCAGTTGGATGAGGTCGGAACCGCCGTCGCAAAGTTGTTGGGCGACCTCGGGCGGAGTTCGGCTGTGGAGGCAGGCGGTATCGACGAACGTGTAAAGCCGACATTCAGAAAGCGGTTTCATGACGGCTGAAGCCGGCGGCGCGAAAGGGCCAGGCGGTCAGGCCTTCTCCTCGATCAACTCGCGTCGGGCGCCGCCGAGGAGTTGATCCACGAAGTTGGTGGAGTAAACGCCACGGCGGAAGTTCGGGTCTTGCAGAATGGCCTGCTCGAAAGGAATGGTCGTTTTCACGCCGGTGATCATGTATTCGCCAAGCGCGCGGCTCATTTTGTCCATGGCTTCGCGGCGATCTTTGCCGGACGAGACGAGTTTGGAGATCAGGGAGTCGTATGTGGGCGGGATCGTGTAACCGGCGTAAACATGGGTGTCCACGCGCACGCCACGTCCGCCGGGCTGGTAATACATTTCGATTCGACCCGGACAGGGGCGGAAGTCATCGAAGGGGTCTTCGGCGTTGATGCGGCACTCGATGGCATGGCCTTTGAAGGTGAGGTCGTTTTGCGAAAGCTTGAGCGGTTCGCCCATCGCGATGAGAATCTGCTGTTTGACGAGGTCCACGCCGGTGACTTCTTCGGTGATCGGGTGCTCGACTTGAATGCGCTTGTTGACTTCGAGGAAGTAAAAGTGACCGCTGTCGTCCACGATGAATTCGACGGTGCCGGCGTTGGTGTAATGCGCCAATTCGGCAATGCGAATAGCGGCTTTGCCCATTTTTTTGCGCAAGTCTTTGAATTTGTTTTCGATCAGTGGCGACGGCGTTTCTTCGACAATCTTCTGGTTGCGCCGTTGAATCGAGCAATCGCGTTCGCCCAGATGGATGATATTGCCACGATTATCGGCGAGGATTTGAAACTCGATGTGGTGAGGTTTTTCGATGAATTTCTCGATGTAAACGCCGGAGTTGCCGAACGCTTTTTCCGCTTCGCTGCGGGCGGTGTGGTAGCCTTTGACCAGAGAGATGTCGTTATGAGCGGCGCGCATCCCGCGCCCGCCGCCGCCGGCAATCGCTTTGATCATCACCGGATAACCGATCCGTTTGGCGGTCGCAATCGCTTCCTGTTCGTTCTCCACCATTCCTTCGGAGCCGGGCGGCGTGGGAACACCCGCTTTCTTCGCCAGCGCGCGGCTGACCGCTTTGTCCTGAAGCGCATTCATGGCGCGAGAGCTGGGGCCGATGAAGCGAATGTTGCAGTTCTCGCAGACATCGGCGAAGTGGGCGTTTTCCGACAAAAACCCGTAACCACCGTGAATGGCATCGACGTCGGTGATTTCCGCGGCGCTGATGATGCGGTCGATGCGCAGGTAGCTTTCGCTGCTGGGAGCTTTGCCGATG
>QHPA01000010.1 GCA_003218935.1 Verrucomicrobiota bacterium | reverse complement strand
CGGCGAAAGGATTTCCACCGCCAGGTCGGGCGCGCCGGGGAAAAATCTACGTGTCGAGGGCCTGAATCCCTCACGGACAAGGCGTTCTTTGGAAACGAACGAAATGTCCGGGGCGCGACAGTTGCGGTTGTGCATCCAAAAACCGGTGCTGGAGTCGAGGACGACGCCGAGTTTTTGTTGGGTCACGAAGTTATTAAGGGCGGTTGACAATCGTGTGCAAATCCGGCCGTGGAAGAAATCGTTTTTGGGGCTCATGACCAGTTCGCCGTTCACCACTTCGTGGAGATAACCGTCCTCAGGCAACGACTGCAATTCAGCCTCAGTCCAGATTCTCTTCGCTGATGCCGCTTCCGCGATCATGGCGATACCTTAAGTGTTTCGGGATCACGTGTCGAGAGAGCGTTTCATGACTCGGGACACAAAGGCGCGACAGATACCAACGCCCGCGGGCCGCGGGCCTTCAAATGGTGGCAGGTTCGGCGATGACATCTGAAGAAAACGACGAGCGCAACCTGCTTCACGGCGCTTCCACGACGCGGTAAAAGCGGCCTTTAGCCGGACCGGCTGCCCCCGCGAAGGCGCTTCTGCTCGAGACATCGCACACCGGGTCACCAGGGCCGCCTTGAATCGGTCCCGCCCCACTGTTGCCCGGGCTTTCGCGGTGCGCAGGCATGGTCGCCTTATCGCGGAAATAAGCTGCGCCGGCCAGGTCGGCCAGCGTCGTGGCCAGCGGCGTCCATCGTATGAGGTCGTAAGAGACTTCGACGGTGTAAGAACGCAGCGGCTGGCCGGTGATTGTCAGCTCATATTCGCCGGCGGCAAGGAGATTATAGCTCAGCGTGGGACGCTCGCCCCAGACGTCAACTTCCTTGGCAGGACTCGAAGTGGAATTGGCCCCCAGGACGAGGCCCAGGGTGTATTGCGTGGTCGCCACGGCGGTGAAGGTGACGCGGCTCTGAAGATTGGCAGAGTCGATGTCGTCGTTGCTGGCCACCGCCGCAAGGCCGTCCACTGAGTTCCCCACGTAAACGGCCAGTAGTGTGTCGAATGTGCTGCCGACCGTGTCAAAGCTCATGGAGGCGGTGTCCGGCGCCGTCCAGCAGTACCAGATCGAATGTCCACCCGGGTTGCCCGCGTGGTTGGGTTCGCCCGCCTCTTTAGTGGCGCCGACGTTGCTGCCAGTGACCGTGCCGTTGGCGCCGCCGATGAACTCGCAGTTGGTGAAATTATCGTTGGCGACGCTTTGATCCAGCGTCAGGACGATGTTGCCGGTGGCGCCATTCCAACCGTCCACGGCAATGTAATAAGTCGTGCCGGCGAGGGGATTAAGGGTCACCCGGCTTTGCCAGATTGTTGAGGAGATGTCGTCGTTGCTCGCGACGGCGGTCAGAGCACTGACACTCTTGCCGGTATAGACTGCCAGCAACGTGTCAAAACCGCTGCCGATGGTGTCCACCACCGCCCGCGCGCCGCTGGGCGCGGTCCAGACGTACCACACCGAATGCCCGCCGGCATTGCCTGCGTGGTTCGGCTCGCCGGCTTCCTTGGTGGCGCCCACATTTGAGCCGCTCACGCTCGCTGAACTGCCGGATAAACCTCCAGCATCGACGAAGTTGTCGTTGGCGGGCGGCACGTTGCCGATGGTGATCGGGGTGCGCGTGATGTTGTTGGCGTAATTGGACTCCGGCAATATGTGCTGGGGATTGACCTCCATTTCGAGTGTATAGTTGCCGTCCGGGACGCCGGTAATGTCAATCCATTGGCCGTCCAGTGTGGAATAGTAAACATCCCCCCAGCCCTGCTGTATTCCCTGGTTGCCGCAGTTATATCTGGCACTGGAGGGCGCGTTGGCGTCCCAACGGATGGAGTCCAGGAGGCAAAAGCCGATCTTAAGACCCGTGGCCACGGACTGGCCGTTGCTGTCGAGCAGCTGGTAGTTGGCGTAGTTGTTGAAGTGGTAATGACCGTGGCACGGCGCCCAGACGAACTGTGGATTGGTGGCCGGGTTTCCCAGAAAGATGTCCGCCGTCCCCTGATTGCGCGTCTCGGTCGAGAAGCGCAGGAGCTTGCGTGTGCCGGGTTGAACCATTCCTTCGATCACCGCACAACTGGTGGACGAAAACGTGACCGTTTCGATCCTGGGACTGATAGACGGTCCCCAGATGATCAAGTCCGGCAGGTTCTGGGTCCAATTCAAGGTGATATTTCCCGCGCCGCCATTCCAACCGTCCACGGCGATTTGATAAGTGGCGCCTGCCATGGCCGTGAAGTTCACGCGGCTTTGCCATATTGTTGAGGAGATGTCGTCGTTGCTGGCGATGGTCGTGAGACTGCTCACACTGTTGCCCGTATAAACGCCCAGCAAGGTGTCGAAATCGCTGCCCAACGTGTCGATCGTCGCTGAACCGCTCAATGGCGCAGTCCAGCGATACCACACGGAATGTCCTCCAGGATTCCCGGCGTGGTTGGGTTCGCCGGCCTCTTTGGTGGCGCCCACGTTGCTGCCGGTGACACTCCCCGCGCTGACGCTAAGCGGTTGGGCATCGGCGAACGCGTCGTTGGACGGCTGCGCGCGGCCTGGGTGGGGAATCAGCAGAACTAAAGGTGCGATTATGCTCAGACACCCACATGGTGAACCGGCCACCTTTGGTTTGAACTTTGACGGCCCCCTGTATGGTTCGACTCGGATTGGTCGGAAGCGGATCGATTTCATAAAATATACGTCTTCATACTGCCCAACGTTCCGACTTGTCGTCGGGTCGCAGCCGCTCCGGTTGCGACTCGAAAAGCATAATCATGCTCCTCCTTTTTGCTGTAGCTGGGTGAAACCCTGAAAGGCGTTGGAGCATCCACCTTAGGAGGGTGGCAGTTGAACACAGAAGCAGACCTGCGGTGATTGCGCCGGCTAACGGGAGCGTGCGGGTGAGAACGTAAACACCTGACAGCGCGTGCTGTGTTTTTTCAAATCCGGATCTTCCGCACCCATTGCTGATTGGCTTCCCAGTAGGTGCGTTTCAATTTGATTTCAGGTTCGTCAGCGGAGGGTTGCACGCGGCCTTCGGTGTCAATCGCGCGCGAGACGAGCGTGTGTTCGCCGGGCGCCGCGTTCTTCCAGTCATAACTCCAGAATGTCCATGAGTATTTCGAGCGTTGCTTCTTGTCCAATTGCACCGGCGCCCAGTTGCCACCGTTGATTTTTAGTTCCACGCGCTGAAGCGGTGTGCCGTCCGTCCAGGCCGCGCCGCTCACACGCAGCGAGGCGTCCTTGCGCCGCACGACGCGCGCAACGACCGATTTCACGTCCATCGGCCCGACGCTCGTTTCGCGCCAGACGGTTTTGTCGGCGTGTTCTTCGCCGCGAATGGTGACGTATTCGCGCGCCATGTATTTGCTCATGTAACGTCGGTCGAGCAGTTCGATGCGCGTGAGCCATTTCACCCAGGTGATGCCAAACCAGCCGGGCACGATGAGCCGCAACGGCGCGCCGTGGGCCTTTTCCAGCGGCTGGCCGTTCATTTCGTATGCCAGCAGGATGTCGTCGCGCTTCAACACATCGCGGAGCGAAAGGCTGCGGGCAAAATTCTGCAAATAATCCTGGTCACGGATTTTTTCAACCTTCTCATCCGCACCGAAGAAAACGACTTCGATGGCGCGGTCAAGCGGATGACATTCTCTGAGCAACGGGGCGAGCGGCGTGCCGGTCCAGCGAATGTTGCCGATGGCGCCCATGAAACCTGGATTGGAACTGTTGCCCGAACATTCGAGCGTGGCGGGGACCGTCTTGCGCTTGCGCGCCTTGATTTCGGCCAGCGACAGTGTCAGCGGTATCTTCAGGAGGCCGGAGATTTCGAGATGCCAGTGGGCGCCGCCCACTTCGGGCACGCCATAGTGCTGGACCTGGTAAACCTGATCGTTCGGCGTGATCCAGCTCGTCAGGTCCTGCCAGTAAAGCATTTTGCTCTTTGGTTGCACGTCGAGGAACGGCACGACGGTCTCGTCCGCACCCGGGTCGCCGAAGCCGAAGGCGGAGAGCGGAGTCTGGGCGAAGGCGAGCGCGGCGAACGCCACGCTGCCGCGAATCATGTCACGGCGGGTGAGGGGTGGTGGGTTCATATTTATATATTTGCATAGGTTGGTCCGCCGGGCCGGCTCTCGGTCAGCTCGCGCGCTGTCCTACCTCTGTCAGGCTGGCATTAAAGCCAACCCTCCCGTCTGATCCTACGATTGCATTTGTCATCGCGGTTACCCACGCGGGGCGGCGCCGGCGATGCTCAGGTTCAATTCGATGTCGTCGGAGACTTTGTCTTCCATCTGGCCGGGATTGATGCGGAAATCGCTCCGCCTGATCTTGAAATTGGCGCGAATCACCAGCAAATCGCCTTCCTTGCCGGTGCGCGCCTTCAACTTGTCTTTGAGGAACGTCATCTTCACGGGCACGGTGATCGGTTTGGTCGCACCGTGCAGACTCATCTTGCCGCCGACGTCCGCGGTGGTGACGTTGCCCTCGGTTTTGACGTTCTTCGCGCTTTCAACCTCGAACGTGATTTCGGGATACCTCGTCACATCGAGCCATTTGTCGCTGTGCAAATGTTCCTTCTGCATCGGATTGCCGAGGTGCAGTGAGGCGGACTGAACCACAATTTTGCCTTTGACCGCGCCGGGATTATCCGGATCGAAGGTCACATTGCCCGAAATACCGGTCGCGGTGCCATTGATGGATTCGAGCGGCGCGTCGGTTTTGAAGATGACGTTGTTCACGCCTTTCGGGTCTTTGAAATCGAATTCGAGCGGCGCGGCAAACGCGGTCGCAGCGAGCGCAATAAAGCCGAGAGCAGCAACGAACTTGTTTTTCATGAGGATGAGTTGACCTGGTTTGAGTTGGTTTTGTTTTTCGTCACGAGCAGCGACACGACGAACAGAATCAGCGCGCCACTCAGGCCGACCGCGAGCAAATCCACGCCGGGAAGAAACGCTTTCTCGATCAACGGCCCTTCGATTTCAGTCACCGGGTCTTTCTGCCAGCGCGTGCGCGTCGTTTTGGTCCAGCCGCGATTCGCTCCCAGTAACAGCCAGGACAGCAGGCTGAATACGGCCAGTCCGATGGCGCAGATTCGCAAAATCCCCTCATATCGAACTGACGCGGCTGGGCCGTTTCGGAGCCTCATTTCTTCTCGGCAGTATTCGCGACGCCAATCACGCCGCACGCAATCCGGCCGCCGGCGTTGCCCACGGGCTGACTGCCGTCGTCCACTTTCGCGTGCACGATAACGCCGCGGCCGATGATTGGATTCTTCATGCCCGCAACCGAAATGTTTTTCACGGTGATTTCGTAGTGCGCTTTCCCGTCGTTGTCAGCGGTCAGGTTGCCAAGGTCGCCAGCGTGCCGCATCTCTTTCTCGGGAAGGGCGTGCTGGTGGCCGTCAGGGTTGTAATGCCCGCCGGCGCTCATGCCGTCGGCCGAGCTGCAATCGCCGAATTGATGAATGTGGAAGGCGTGTTTCTGGCCCGGGTTCAGGCCTTCGATGTCGGCCACGACTTTCACCGCCTCGCCTTCCTGCGTGAAACGCACGGTGCCGTGACATTTGTTGCCGGCGGTCGCGTGCAATACGGCGACGACTTGCTTCACGGCAGCCCAGGCTTCGCCGTGCGCTTTGTCGCCATGCTCCGCCGCACGCAGCGAACGGGTTGAGGTCAGGCAAGAGGTTGAAACGGCTGTGATGACTGCGAGCGCTTTCCATGTTTTCATAGGCTTTCCTTTCGTGACTCCGATTGGTTTTGGTTGGTTACGTGCCCGGACCGATTAAAATAGACTCGCCCACCCCGGACTTTTTGCGCGCATTGCGCCCCTGAACCTGCCGGCCGCCCCCCTCACCCATCCCTCTCCCCCTCCGAGGGGGAGAGGGTGCCCGAAGGGCGGGAGAGGGGGAGGTTCATGGGCAGGGAGAAGCCGGTTAACAATCGGGATTAACTCACCTTTCAGTGACCTGGTTCTCATTTCTCCACTTTGTTTCCCGCCTTTTCCCACGCTTTGAAGCCGCCTTCGAGATTGTAAAGCTTCGGAAAATCGAGTTTGCTCATTTTATCGCAAGCCTTCGCGCTCCGCACACCAGCCCCGCAATGCACGAGATACGTCTTGTTCTTGTCCAGCTTGGCGACCTTCTCCGCAAAATCCGGCGCGTTCACGTCGATGTTGACCGCGCCGGCAATGTGGCCGGCGGCGTATTCCTCCCTCGTACGCACGTCGAGCACCACGTTTTTCCTGTTCGCTCGGAGTTTTTCGAACCCGGCGACACCTACGTTCTTGAACGGTTTGGCGCCCTTCTTTTCTGCGGCGGGAGTCTTTTCGTCCCTGGCATCCGCCGGCCGACCGACGCTGGCCGCGGCCAGAAGGCCTGTCATGAGAACAATTGCAGTTTTGGTTGAGTTCATGGCGTTGGTTCCAAGTCTGTGTTTTCCCCACGGTCTTTTCGAGTCAAGACTCAGGATTTGTATTGGCTCTTTTCCACATACACCCAAGCGCAGTCATTGGCGACAATTTTGATAATGAAAGGCCGTCCGGCAAGACTTGCTGGCGCGAACCGCGGAATACGCTATGACGCGAAACACACAACGAGAGGGTGATTCGCCAACTTGGAATTGAGGTCACGGGAAAGCGAACTGCACCGGGCGCCCAAAACAGGGCGTTTCGATCGCGTTTCGCGTGGTTTGTGTATTTCGCGGTTCCTTGACTTGCCCAAAGTTAGCTTGGGAACAATACCGTCCACGATGCATCTCACCAGCGGCGTCCGATTCCGACACCGGTTTATGGACGTGCTTGTATTGCCCGGCTCGGATGAGCGGGCGGCGGGTTTCGGCGAGGATCGGTTTGTGCGCTGGAGCCCGCCGATATTTACGCCGCGCTGCGAAGCGATTTATCAGGAGGGATCCAGTGCTCCTTTCATCAGCGGGGCGTCCGCCTGGTGGGAACTGACGGGCGTCTGCTGGTGATAGGGAGCACTGGGCAGTCTCACGGCACCGCCTTTCCAACAAATCCCGCCTTCCCATTGGCAGCCGCTTCCCGCACGTTTCACGCTCTGCTTGAGCGATCCGCCGGCTTTCGAAGTCGTGGAATGGAAGGCAAAAAAGTCTTGAACTGCGCCCGGCTGAGAGGAATTTTATTCAGCCATGAAATCAAAACGCGCGTTCCTCCTTCTTGATCTCCTGTTCGTGGTTGCGGCCTGCCGACTCGGGGCGGCCGAGCCGCAGTTCGTTTCCTTGTTTACCGAAGATGGCGTGCCGAAAGGATGGTTGGTGCGCGCCTGGGATGACGTGCGGAACCCGGCGCAGGGCAATCCGGTCTGGAAGGTCGAGCACGGGGTGTTGCACGGCGGCGAACCTCGCGGCAGTTGGCTGCTCAGTGAAAAGGAATACGGCGACTTCGAACTCGAATTTGAATTCAAGCTCGGCGAGACGGGCAACAGCGGCTGCGCGTTGCGCGCTCCGCTCTACGGTGACCCCGCCTTCGACGGCATGGAGCTGCAGATGGCGGATTTTCGTTACAACACCAGCGCCAAAGATTCGGAACTGACCGGCGGCATTTATCGGGCCATCGCCCCGACGAAGCAGGTTTACAAGCCAACGGAGTGGAACAAATACCACGTCCTGCTACAGGGTTCACATCTCAAAGTCGTGCTGAACGGTCAAACCATTCAGGATCTGAACCTCGACGAGCAAAACCAGACTGTGAAACGCCATAACGGCAGCGACGCGCCGCCGGTGAAGGATCGCCCGCGCAAAGGCCACATCGGTTTCCAGGAACTGAGTCGTGGCGACACCCATGCGCAGATTCGCAACGCGCGGATCAAGGCGCTGGATTAGTCAACTCACCTCCCGCGCTTCGGTGCTTTGTCCGCCGCGACGCGGCAGGCGTCAGCCACCAGCGCCAGGTGTCCGAGAAAATGTTCACGTTCATCCTCCGGCAACACGCTGAGCGCTTCGGTCTGCAAGGCGATGGCGATTTCGCGCGCCTTTTGATATTTGCGTTTGCCTTCGGCCTTTAAATCCAGCCGGTGCGCGCGGTGGTCTCTTTCGTGCGGCTGGCGTTCCAGCAAGCCGGACTTCTCCATCCGCTCCAGCAACGATGCCACCGTGTTCGGGTCGCTGCTCATCTGTTCCGTGAGTTTGCTCTGGGTAATGCCGCCGGCCTCCAGCAGGGTGCGCATGACGGTGAACTGGTCCGGCGTGATGCCCAGGTGCGCGATGCGCCGGCGAAAGGCCTGGTTCAATCCATACCAGGCGTGGCGCAACAGGATGGGCAGGCGCCGGCGACCGGGCGCATCGATCGGCAGCGATTCGGCCGGACGGATTTTTCTCGCGGCGGTCATGACAAATATTGAATGGGGCTTGAAAATTATACGTATAGGTATTATTTACGATTGCAATCTTTTCTGTGGTGTAGAATAGTCGCCGTCCTCGAGGAAAGAAAATTTGTTTAATTCTTTCGCGAAAGACGTTCAACTTTACGACCGGAACACGACCATGAAACTTTTACGCTCGCCTTTTGCCGGCCCCTTGAGCCTGTTCGCTGGCTGTCAATTTGCCATCCTCTCTGCGACGCATGCCGCCCCAGTCCACGGCTGGCTGACCTGGCGCGGGCCGAACCAAAACGGCGCTTCCCTCGAAACCAACCTGCCGGACAAAGTGGACGCCGGACACCCGTTGTGGACGGCGAACTTGCCCGGCCAATCCACTCCAGTCATCGCCAATGGCCACCTTTACATCATGGGCTATGTCGGTGACGGTCCGGACCTGCAGGAGGTTCTCGCCTGCTTCGACGCCGAGACCGGCAAACAACTTTGGCAGCAGGGTTACAGCGATTTTCTGAGCGACATCATTTACCATCGCTACGCCACGTCCAGCCCGACGATTGATCCGGAGACGGGCAATGTCTATATGCAGGGCACCCAGGGGATTCTCGCGGCCTTCACCGCCGACGGCCAGAAGCTCTGGGACGTGTCGATGATGGAGGTTTATGGGCGGCTGACTTTCCCTAACGGCCGCACGGCCTCACCGCTGATGGATAAAGACCTCGTGATTACGCGCGGCATCACGGCGAACTGGGGCGCGCACGGACCCGGCGGCGACCGGTTTTATGCCTTCGACAAGAAGAGCGGCGAGTTGGTCTGGGCGTCGGCCCCCGGCGACCGGCCGCATGACAACTCGTTTTCATTGCCGGTGCTGGGCTGGCTCGATGGCCGTCGGGTTTTCTATACGTCCTGCGGCGACGGCAGCATCGTCTGTGTCAATGCCCGCACCGGCGATCCGATCTGGCGCATCCCGCTGTTCAAGGCCGGCATCAATTCGTCCGTGCTCGTCCACAACAACGACAAGATCATCGCGATTTACGGCACGCCTTATGAACCGGGCCAGATGGTGGCGCTGCAGATTCCTCATGTCGCCCCGACCAATGGCGCGGCGGGGCCGGTGGTGAAGCCGCGTTCGGAACTTCAACTCTGGAGCAACGAGTTGCGCACTTCGACCAGCTCGCCCATCCTCGTCGGCGACACAATTTACCTCACCAGCGAAGTCGGCAACCTCGCCGCGATTGATGCCCGGAGCGGGAAAATTCTTTGGAAACTGAAACTCGGCATCGAGCAACGCAACGCCTGCCCGGTTTATGCCGACGGCAAATTGTATGTCCCGATCCTGAACGAACCCGGCCAAAAGGAGGAAGGCGGGGATGAAGCCACGGGCGGCAAGGGCGCATTCTACATTGTCAAACCGGGCGATACCGGGGGCGAAATTCTCTCGCACGTAGTGCTGGATGGCCGTTGCTTCGGCGTCCCCACCATTTACAACGGGAAGATTTACGTGCAGACGAGCCGGAAGCTCTATTGCTTCGGCAATAAAGAGAACAATCCTGGCCTGCCGCCGGCTCCGGCCGAGGAAGAATGGCCCGCAGCAGGCGCAGCGGCGCAGTTGCAGATTATTCCTTCGGAAGTTTTGTTGAAACCGGGCGGAAAAGTTTCGTTCCGGGTGCGTTCGCTCGATGCAAACGGGTTGACTGTCGAAGGAATCAAAGACCTGAAACATGTCCAATGGGCGCATTACATTCCGCCGACGGCCAGAGTCAGGGCTACGATGAAAGCTGAGTTCAACGAATCCGGTCAACTGGTTGCCGCAGCGGACCCGGCGCCGTCCGCCGGCGCATTCGAAGCAGTGGCCGGCAATCTGCGCGGGACCTTCCGCGGCCGCGTTCTCCCCGGCCTGCCCATCAAGCAGGACTTTGATACGTTCCAGTTGAGTGAGACAACGACCAACTCGGTCGAGCCGCCGACGAAGTTCGCTTATCCGCCGTTGCCGTGGATCGGTGCGCGCTTCAAATTCGACGTGCGCGAGAAGGACGGCAACAAGGCCCTGGTCAAGACCATCGACAATCGCTTCTTCCAGCGCGCGACCGTTTTCATGGGAGATCCCGCCTTGAAGAACTACACCATCGAAGCGGACGTGATGAGCGAGGGCAATAAGCGGAAGATGTCCGATGTGGGCGTTATCAACCAACGCTATCTGATCGTGCTCAAGGGCAACGAACAAAATCTCGAAATCAACTCCAACCAGGAATTATACCGGTTCCAGACGCCATTCAAATGGTCGCCGAACGTTTGGTATCATTTGAAGGCCCGGGTGGATGTGGCGCCGGACGGCTCCGGGGTCGTGCGCGCCAAGGCGTGGAAGAAGGACGAACCGGAACCGGCGTCGTGGACGTTCGAAGCGCCGCACCAACACGCGCATGCCAACGGTTGTCCCGGACTGTTCGGCTTCTCGCCCCAGGACATGCGCGTCTTTATCGACAACATTTCGGTGACGGCGAATTAACTTAGTCTCTTAATCTTAATCTTCCTCTTAATCTTAATTCCCCATGAAAACCGTCCATTTCGATCACAAGATTTTATTCTGCCTCTTATTCTTAATGTCGCACGCCCGGTCAGCCGACTGGCCGGGCTGGGGCGGATCCGATCCGGGCCGCAACATGTATTCTCCAAAAACGTGAAGTGGGTGGCCCGGCTCGGTTCGCAGGCTTACGGCAACGTCGTCGTGTCCGGCGGCAAGGTTTTCGTCGGGACCAACAACGAAAATCCGCGCGACCCGCAACATCAGGGCGACCGCAGCATACTGCTCTGTTTCGATGAGCAGACCGGCGAATTCCTCTGGCAACTGGTCGTGCCCAAGCTCGCTTCGGGCAAAGTCAATGACTGGGAAGGTCTCGGCCTCTTGTCTTCGCCGTGCGTCGAAGGCAATCGCGTTTATCTGGTGACCAGCCGTTGCGAGGTGATGTGCCTCGACACCGAAGGCATGGCCAATGGCAACGACGGTCCGTTCATGGACGAGGCCAAATACGTGGTCAAAGACACCGGCAAACCCCCGGCCAAAATCGGTCCTAAAGACGCCGATATTATCTGGAAATACGACATGATGGACGAGTTGGGCGTGTTTCCCCATAACGCTTCCAACTGCTCGGTCCTGGTTGTCGGCGACCGCGTGTATGTCAGCACTGCCAACGGCGTGGATTGGGGGCACAAAAACATTCCCTCGCCGAATTCACCCAGCTTCATCGCGCTCAATAAAAAAACCGGAGAATTGGCGGGCGAAGACGACGCCCACATCGGTCCGCACATTTTCCACAGCACCTACAGTTCGCCTTCGGCCGGCAATATCAATGGTCGCTGGCTGGTTTTCTTCGGCGGCGGTGACGGCTGGTGCTACGCTTTCGATTCCAACCCGGTCAAGGAAGGCGATTCGAGTTATTTGAAAACCGCCTGGAAATATGACTGCAACCCGCCCGAATACAGATTCAAAGACGGCAAACCGATCCAGTACCCCTCCCCCGGCGGTCCCAGCGAAATCATTGCCACACCGGTGTTCTGGAAAAATCGGGTGTACGTTGCCATCGGCCAGGACCCCGAACACGACACCGGCAACGGGAATCTGAGCTGCATTGTCCACCGTCTCGATCGATCCTAAAACCGGCCTGCTGTTTATCAACGATTTCACCGGCTTCATTCATTGTCTCGACGCCGAGACAGGCAAACCTTACTGGAAGCACGACATGAAAGCGCACATGTGGGGCTCGACACTCGTCGCGGACGGCAAGGTTTACTGCGGCGATGAAGACGGCGATTTTATCGTGCTGGCTGCCAGCAAGGAAAAGAAAATCCTGAGCAAGATGGTAATAAACGGCAGGGAAGAAGACGGCCCGAATCTCGGCGCGCCGGTTTATTCCACGCCGGTCGTGGCCAACGGCGTGATCTATGTGGCGACCCAGCAGGATCTCTACGCCTTCTACGACGCCGCGCGTCACGCGCCAAGCAGCGACCAGCCCAAAGTGGACGTGAACCCGAAAACACCCGGTGAGAAAAAATAGCCGGCCTCCCGAAAGCCCAGCTACGGTCGTGAGTCCCTCGCACCGGCGCCCCACCGGAGAACATTGGAAAGGCGAAGACGCCGTGTTTGTTTCTCCCTCTCCTGGGGGAGAGGGTCGGGATGAGGGTGAGCGTATCCTCAAACTCATTTTGGCAGCTTGGGCGGGCCACTCCACCTCGTTGCCTCGAGGGACGCCTTGGGGAACGCGGCAAAAACTCCAAAATCAAATCGACAATCGCAAATCCCGAATCGAAAATTGATTTATGTCAGTTGACCAGACAGCCATCAAAACCGCGCAGGAAAAACTCGACGCCCACCTGCGCGAAATCATTCAGTGGCATTTTTCGCCGGAGACCGGCTGCCCGTTCTGGCTCGACTGGGCGAAGAAAAACTTTGATCCCCGCAAGGAAATCAAAAGCTTCGCTGACGTGCTGAAGTTCCCTCATTTCCCGGACGAGTCGTTGCGCGACCTGCAACCGGAAGTCTGGGTGCCGGCAAAATTCAAAGGCCGGCCCTTCAACGTTTTCGAGACCGGCGGCACCACGGGCATGCCCAAGCAGCGCATCGGTTGGGACGACTACAAGGTCGATTACGAGGAATTCTCCGGCAAAGTTTCCGACGAACATTTCCCGCGCGGCGGCGCCTGGCTCATGGTTGGCCCGACCGGTCCGCGCCGCCTGCGCCTCGCCATCGAGCACCTTGCCAACTTCCGCGGCAGCTCGTGTTACTTCGTTGATCTCGACCCGCGCTGGGTGAAGAAAGTCATCGGCGAGAAAAAAGCCGACCAGGCCAAGGCCTACCTGGAACATGTCGTGGACCAGGCGGTCACGATTTTGAAACATCGCAAAGTCAACGGCCTCTTCACGACCCCGAAACTGCTCGAAGCGCTGTCCGAGAAAATAAATTTATGGGAGGCCGGCATTCGCGGCGTTTTTTGCGGCGGCACGACCATGGCCCCGCAATACGTCCGCTTCATCGTCGAAGAAGTTTTGGAAGGCCGCATCGGGTTTTATCCGACTTACGGAAACACATTGATGGGCCTGGCGGCCAGCGTGCCGTTACGGCCTGAGGACAATTTCACCATCACTTACTACGCCCCGCAACCGCGCGCCGTGCTCCGCGTGGTGGACCCGAACCAGACCGACCAACTGGTGAAGTACGGCGCGTGGGGCCGCGTCGAGCTGACCACGCTGACGAAGGAATTCTTCATGCCGCGCTTCCTGGAACGCGACGAGGCAATCCGTCGGGAACCGCGCGCTCCTTATGCCTGGGACGGCGTGGCCGAAGTCAGGCCGTTCGGCGCGATGGAGAAGCAAATTGTGGAAGGGGTTTACTAGCCCTGGCCACTTGCAATCCCACGGCAGTCATGCCAACAAACGTTGAAACAAACCCGGCCCTCGCTCCTCGTAACTGCAACTGGGAAAGACGTGTCATTTACAGAACAACTTTTGGAATCGCATGAGCAAAGTATCCGGGAAAATCAGAGACCGAGCCGGGCGTGAAGTCCAAACCCGCCCGCAAGACGCGGGTGCTGCCTCCCTTCTTCCCTTGTTTGATTACCAACCACGGACGCGGATCGTTTTTGGTCTGAACAGCGTGGCACGCGTCGGCGAGCTGGCGCGAGAGCTTGGCGCGAAAATCGTTCTGGTCGTCACTGACCCGGGCATCGTCACCGCCGGACACGTGGACCGCGTTGAACACATTCTTCAATCGTGCGGACACGGCGTGGTCGTTTTTGCCGAAGTGCATGAGAATCCCACCACGCGCGACGTGGAAAAATGCCTTGAAGTCGCAAAAGCTGCCGGCATCGACACGATCGTTGCTCTCGGCGGCGGCAGCAGCATGGACACGGCAAAGGGTTGCAATTTTCTTCTGACCAACGGCGGGCGCGTGCAGGACTATTGGGGGGTGGGGAAAACCAGCATGCCGATGCTGCCGTTCATCGCCATTCCAACGACAGCGGGTACCGGCAGCGAGTGTCAATCCGCAGCGCTCATTGCTGATGAGCAGACACACCAGAAAATGGCGTGCCTCGATCCCAGGGCCGCCGCGCGCATCGCCGTTTTGGACCCCACGTTGACTGTATCACAGCCTCCCCTGGTCACGGCGCACACCGGTGTCGATGCCATCGCCCATGCGGTCGAAACGGCGGTGACGAAGAGGCGCAACAATCTGTCGCTGATGTTTTCGCACGAGTCGTTCAAACTGACGGCGCCCAATCTGCCGCGCGTGCTGGGCAACCCCAAAGACATCGAAGCGCGCGGCCGCATGTTGCTCGGCGCGGCGTTCGCAGGCACGGCGATCGAAAACAGCATGCTCGGCGCGGCGCACGCGGCTGCCAACCCGCTCACGGCGCATTACGGCATCGTGCACGGAGAGGCCGTGGGAATCATGCTGCCTCACGTCGTGCGCTTCAACGCGAGGGACGCCGCAGCCAGGCGGGCCTACGCGGAATTGGCGTCCGCGCCGGAAATTGCCTGCGTCAGCGACGGGTTGGATTCCGCCGTGGAAGCTTTGATTGCCCGGCTCGAATCGCTGTTGAACACAGCGCAGATCGCCCGATCGCTCGCCGACCGCAACGTGAAACATGCGAAGATAAAAATCATGGCGGAAGAAGCAGCGAAACAGTGGACCGCGAGTTTCAATCCGCGATCGGTTGTAGCGAAGGATTTTGAGGACTTATACGCCGCCGCCTTTGAGCCGCGCGGCGATGGAGAGTAAGACAGGCTTCCAGCCTGTCTCTAGCCTTTCATCCCGCGTTGCACTTTCTGCAAGCCTTCCAGCAGAGCGTTCCAGTGATCCTCGGTCGTTTCCCATCCACTGCTGAAGCGCAGGACGCGACGCGCTTCGCGCGGCGAATAACCCATCGCCGCGATAACATGCGACGGCTCCTCCTTGCCGCTGGAACACGCAGAGCCGGTGGAAACGGCGAAACCCAGCTTGTCGAGCTTTACGACCCAGCGTTGCTGGGAGTCTGCTTCGGGCATCAACGCGGAAACGGTGTTCCACAAACGTTCCTGTCCGGCGCCAACGACCTCTGAGCGGGGCAAATCCGACACCACCCGTTTTTCGAAAGCCTTGCGCCATTCGACGCGCTTCCTGTGTTCGTCCGTGCTGAACAACGCCTCGCGCGCATCGAGAGCGGCCAACATCGCAAGGATTCCGGCGACGTTCTCCGTGCCCGCCCGTCGTCCTTCTTCCTGCGGTCCCCCGCGCAAGAGCGGCTCTACGCGGCCCTTCGCCGGGCACTTCAGAAAACCAATTCCCTTTGGCCCACCAAACTTGTGCGCCGCGCCGCTGAGGAAATCGCACTCGCCGAATCCGTTGGCGGGCAGTTTGCCAATCCACTGTGCCGCGTCACAGAAAAACGGCACGGCCCACTGCTTGCAGATCGCCAGCGCCTCGCGCCACGGCTGCAGCACGCCGGTCTCATTGTTCGCGGCCATGACCGCCACCAGCCCTGGACGCGCGTGAGCGATTTCTTCTGTCAACCAATTCAAGTCAACGGAACCCCCGCGCGTGACCGGAATCAGCCGGTGACGTTTCGGAAAATAATGTTTCGTGGAGACCATCACACAGGGATGTTCGATGGCTGAGACCCAAACCTCAGTGTCCAACGGGAGCGTGCGCGCGAAATGATGAAGCACCGTGTTGTTCGACTCCGTCGCGCCGGAAGTCCAGACGATATCCAGCGCGTCGCAGCCGAGAAATTCCGCCAACCGCTGACGCGCCTCGGTGATCGCCACATCCGCGCGACTACCGACGCGGTGCGGGCTGGACGGGTTGCCGATGAATTTCTCGGTCGCGTCCAGCCAGGCCTGCCGCGCTTCCGGCAGCATCGGCGTTGTGGCGTTGTGGTCGAAGTAGATCATCCTTGGCGTTTCTCCTGCTCGCGTATCAGGCGTTGCAGGAATAAGCGATCCTCGGCGTCCTTTTCCCGATGGGTTTGTTTCAGCCGCAAGAGCAGCTTCGGGTTCGCGAAAGGAATAGCAACGCCTCGAACTTCAGTCGGACAGACGTCTTTGGAAGCTTCCGCATACTCCACGCCACCGGCCCGCTTCATGAGATCAACAAGCACTTCGTCAGCGACCCTGACGACAACAAATTCATCCAAATCGG
>QHPA01000009.1 GCA_003218935.1 Verrucomicrobiota bacterium | reverse complement strand
TGGAAACCGCCTCAACATGAGCGCTGCCATCGGCAATGGTCAGCGGGTATTCTTCAAGGCGCGACCGTCCTGCTGCTACGCGCGCTGTGCCTTCGGCGATGCCGCCCAGTTGCACAATCCGTTCGGCGATCAAATCAACATAAGCTTCCACAGCCTCGTCAATCTTGTCGAATAGTTCATGCAGTCCAATGAAATGCGGACCCTTGACATTCCAGTGGGCCTGCTTCATCTGAGTCTGAAGATCCACCGCGTCCGCCAGGCGTTGGTTCAACAAGGCGCTAATTTCAACTCGACGATTTTGAGATATGTCATTCTCTGTTTCGTACATCTTGGGTTGTGGTGGCGGTTTGTTAGTTGTGGATTTCATAATTGTTTAGCTTTTTTTGTAAGGTTATCTCAAAGGCTAAAGTGGTGCTTGATCTCGCGCTCCGCCTGCAGCCAATCGTCCCATTCATGACCTGGCTGCCCACCACGCGCCTCGAAAAGCTGGTAAGCCCTTTCACGGATGATGTGGGGCAGGCACCGAATGACACAGGTCATTGTATCAGGACCTAACTCGAAGGTTCCGGGCTCTTGTTTGGTTGGATACGCATTCATATTGACCTCAACTCCCTTCCCATCCCGGCATTTCGCGAGGGTGATTGTTCCGCTTTTGCAGACAACTTGGCATCAAGCGATATTCTGCCGCCACCCATAAACGCGAGTGTCAAGACCACGAGCGTATACAGAATCGCCAGTTGCGGATCACGACCTGCCAGAAGGTTTTGAAGGATGGCGCCGCTTAGCGCGCCAAACAGCAATATGGCATTGATGCGCGTGAACAGCCCAATGATGATGAACAATGAGCAGATGAACTGCACAAATGTCGCCGCAACTGCCGACGCGAGTGGCGCGGGGAAATGCATTCCCGCAACTTCCTCGGCCAATTTCCAAGGCGGAGATAAGCAATCCAGCCTTCCAATTTGTGCCAGCCGTGAATGTAGAAAATCATCAGCCCAGCTGAAATCCGGAGAAAGAGATGCCCAAAAGTTGCAGCCGCGCCGTTCGGCTCCACCGTCAGGGATTTTTTCAACAGGTTCATATTTCAATCCTTTTTGTGCCGCCTTTGATGCCATTCATTGACCTCCCGCTCCGCTTGAAACCAATCGGACAAGTCGCTCCCGGGTTCGCGGCCGCGTTGACGCCACAACTCGTGCGCTCTTTCGGCAATCTGCTCTTCCAAACTCACATTTTCGTTCACATGGAGAATTGGCACGATAGTTTTTTGAGTTGCGAATTTTTTCATAGCAAGAATTGGCATTACGGGAATGTTTTTAAAACGCGAAGCAATCGCATCCCGATCCAAAGAAGCCGGCATAACGATTGCGGGCGGCCTCGATGCCGGCGAGAAGTTGATGGGCCGCATGGGCGCAGCCGTGATGATGGCATTTGGCATTGTGCTGATGCTGCGGCATCGGCACCCCCGCTCGCGCAGCTTTGCGAATGTCTAACGGCGCGCCATATCCACCATAGACCTTTATGGGTGACCAGTCCGGCAGCACTGGCAGTGGTGCCGGGTCAAGGTTCTGAAATTCCTGAACAGCGTAAACAATCTTCCCACCAACAATCGTGAGGACGGATTCAATCCCCTTGATTTTCTCTTCGGCCACTGACATGTAATCTTCGGTGAGGGCGGTTACGTCCGCCAGTTGGCCGATGACGATGGCTCCCTTTTTGCCGCTTTCAACCGAAAACCAACTGCTGCCTTTGGTGTAAAGCATCAACGCTTCTTCCCGGCTCAGACGATTTGCTTCGGAATAGAGCGCAGTGCCGCCGACGGTTTTCCCGGTCACGAGCCAGTAAAGGGAAAGCCAAGGGTTGTAGCTGGCCACTCGTGTTGCATCTGTGCCCGCCCCCACGGGAATGCCCAAATCGAGCATTCTCCGAACAGGCGGAGTCCGTTCCGCCGCCTTACTGCCATAGCGGTCCAGGAAATACTCTCCTTGGAAGGCCATGCGGTCCTGGATCGCAATGCCCCCTCCCAACGCTTTGACACGTTCGAGGCTGCGGTCCGAGATGGTTTCGCAATGATCGAAGAACCAATTGGTTCCTTTGAAAGGGATTTCACGGTTGACCTCCTCGAACACGTTCAACATCCGGGAGATGCTTTCGTCATAGGTGGCGTGAATACGGAACGGCCATTTATTTGCAGCCAAGAGCGAAACAACCTCCTTCAAGTCCTTTTCCAGGTTGGACGGAAGGTCGGGCCGGGGTTCCAGGAAATCCTCGAAATCCGCCGCTGAATAAACCAGCATTTCTCCAGCCCCGTTGCAGCGATAGAAATCGTCGCCCTTGCCCGGCCCCGTCAGTTTCATGCAGCGCAGGAAATCCTCCTTCTCCTGTTTGGGTTTTTGCGTGAAAATATTATAGGCCATGCGAACGGTCATCTCTCCTCGCTTGTGCAGTTCTTCGATGATCGCATAGTCGTCCGGGTAGATTTGAGAGCCGCCGCCCGCGTCCACCAAGCTGGTGAGGCCAAGGCGGTTGAGCTCGCGCATGAAATGGCGGGAAGAGTTCATCTGCTGTTCAGGCGGCAGCTTGGGTTGCTTGCCGACGGTAGCGTAAAGAATTCCGGCATTGGGGCGGGCGATGAGGAGTCCGGTGGGGTTGCCGTTTCCGTCGCGCTGGATTTCACCCGCCGGTGGATTGGGAGTGTCTTTGGTGTAGCCGCAGGCCCGCAGCGCGGCTTTGTTCAACATACCGCGGCAATACAAGTGCAGGACGAAGACAGGCGTTTCGGGGGAGACGGCGTTGATTTCATCAAGCGTGGGCATACGCCGTTCGGCGAATTGGAACTCGCTCCAACCGCCGATGACGCGGACCCATTGGCCGGGCGGTGTCCGTTGAGCCTGCTCTTTGAGCATGCGCAATCCGTCCGCGAGGGACGGAACACCGTCCCAGCGAAGCTCGAGGTTGTAGCTCAGGCCGCCGCGGATGATATGCATGTGGGAATCGTTCAATCCGGGAATCACCCGGCGACCCTGCAAATCAATCACCTTCGTGTCCGGTCCCCGTTGGTATTCCTCCGCGTCGTCCACTCCGACAATTCGCCCGTTTTTCACAACCAGACTTGTCGCCTCCGGCTTGGCCCGGTCGAGGGTGGTTATTTTGGCATTCTCAAGAATCAAGTCCGGCGCGGATGTATCATTCATAAAAGTTTCCTTTCAGGTTTAATGGAGCCAACGTTTCAAAATGCGAGTGACCAGAGGCATCACCGCCCAGGCGAGCAAGGCCACGACGCAGGCGTTGCCCACAAGGTTCGCCACAAAGTAGTTTTGTCCTTTCAAAAGCTGCCCCACGGTTTGGGAGGTGAAAATCGTTACGGGAACAACTCCCAAATAAGTCGCGACGGCCATTTTCCAGTGGGGAGGATTAGGGGTGGTTTGATTCCTGAAAAATGCTTCGAGCCCATGAAGCTCTTTGTAGGCGGGCTCGCCTTCCGTCAAAGACGAGACCTTTTCTTTCCATGCGAGAAAAGCCGGTGACGCGTAAAATGATTTTCTCTCCTCATCACTTGCGAAGGTTCTGATGATTCCATATTCGTTTGAATGGGAACCTGGCGGTGGAACAAGCATCGCAGCCCCCTGGACGCCTGTTTGCGCAAAGGAAGTTTTGAAAAACCCGGTAAGAGCTTTCTGAAACTCTGCTTCGCACCCGGGCTTTATACGCCGGGTGATGGCGACATGAATCGGCTGTGTTCTCGTTTGGCTCATGGCACTAGAAAAGAAAGGTGATGGCAGTTGAGAAATAGTCCACGTCGCTGCCGCCGGCTTGGTGAACATAACTCCCGGTGAGGAAATGCACGTAAGATGCCTGCACATTGACGTGTCGCTGAAGCTGCCACGTCAGATTCACGTCGAATGCGGTTCCGACGTAGCCGGAAGCATTGTGGAGCGCGGGAATCTCGACGAATCCGGGCACTGCATAGACGGCATCGTTTCGCGAGTACCTCCAGAACGGACTCACGCCTCCGTCAACCGTAACCTTTTGCAAGGGGTGGACCGTAAAGTTCGGATGGACGCTGATGATATTTTGCGGCCGGATCAGGCTGGCATCGTTGAAGTAGCCGGATTTGAAGAAGAGCGCGTCGAAGGTTCCGAGGTGCCCATCATTTGGGTTGTTGTCGCCGCTGGTGGCGCCGGCCTTGAGTCCGAGCCTCGGATTCCAGGTCGCGTCCCAGGTATAGCCTGCATTTATCGCCGCGCTCCACGCGAGGATCGATTTGTCGCCAAAGCTGCCCACCTGGAGCATTTGCTCCGCTTCCCAATCCCAATGGTTGCGGGCTGCGAACTCGCGCGCGCCCAGTGTATGGCGGTGCTCGTCCGCAGTCCCTGAGGCATACTTACCGTCTTCACGATGGATCCCCAAATAGTACAGGTCGAGACCCAGGGTGTGCGGTGCGTCGAAATAGTGAGTAGCATAGATTCCCCAAAACGTCGTTGAATGATCTTCTGAATCAATGTGCCCGGAATCTTTAACCGGCTGCGTCAGAAAGGCGGTGACATTCCAAAGTGGCCGCGAGTAAAGCGCCTCGAATCCGTCGAATCGGAAGGGAATGTTTGGGGCCGCACGAGTGGCCACGAGCCTTCCTGCCCCAAAACTCATGCCGAAGCGACCAACTCGCAACGTGAGGCGTTCGTCATCCTTCGACCACGGAACCACATCAACAAATGCAAATTGCAGGTCTATGGGGTTGTTCTGAACTGGCGATGCTGGCTGTGACTCGCCTTCGATTATACCGGAAATGCCCTCCGTGAAAAAGCGCAAACGTTCGCCCAGATGCACATCAGTCAGTAGTGTGATGCGTTGCAGCAAATAGGAATCGGACCCTTTGCCGCCAATCCCGAAGTTGGGATCGTAATGTCCCTCGTACCGTTCGCGCAGCTCGCCCCCAAAGGTCGCATGCCACAGCGGGTCATCCTGCCGCAGTGGGATGTATTTGACGGGGTCAAACAAATCAGTGCGATTGGCCTGATTGGTCAAATAAGAATGGTCCTCGTCAAACCGCAACATTTTGTAACCCGGGGGTGCGAGTGGAATCTCCGCGCCTGGTGTGAGTTGCTGGGCCGCAACCATTGCCGGGACCACGATCGGTACGGAGATGAGTAAAGCGAGGCGCATCGTTCATTTTGGGGTGGAGGCGTAAGGAGTCGAATCTCGTTTCTGCAGTTCTGCGGTGATGGACTCGATCCCCTGGCCCACCTGCTTTACGGCCCTCTCGAAAAAGGTTGGACCAGCTTCGATTACCACCGATTCGATCGTGAACGCTGGGGCAAGGCCCTGCGCTTGCAGGCGCTTTTCCGTGTCGTAAGAAGAAAGCATCTCCTCGGCAAATGCGCGATCGCCCTCTCCCACATCAATCGCAGTATTGCCTTCGTCCCGGATGACCGGTGCCCAGGCAACGTGCTTTGCTTTGAGCCGGACGGCTTCGCGTGCCGCAATGCGTCCGACGATTCGTAGCGTGTCGAGCGACAAATCCTTTTCCTCGCCCAGGCCGATCACCATGAACTGCCTCGCGGGGATTGAACCCTTGGGTGGGGTCAATAGGAATGTTTCGCCCGTCTCACCCGCAAACTCTCCGCGATTGCGCAACGAGGAGAGAATGCCACCAAGCTTTTCGTCCGTTTCCTTCGCCGCGCCCTGGTAGGTGTCGCCGGTCTGTTTATGTTTGAAAAGGCAGATGATTTGGAGGTCTGCCGGCTCCATATATGGGCCGACCATTTTGATGGACAGCGTGATGCCAAGTGGTTTGGCGGGGAAGACGTTTTCCTTTGGCGTGGTCGTGGTGTCGCCAGCCGGGGCGTTGATCACCAGTGCGGCGCAGACGACGCTGAAAAAATGGAATTTGTTTTTCATATGAGAAATGAAAATAACCAGGAGTTAGGGCGACTTAACTCCGTTAACTCCTGTTTAACTTGGTGTTTTCAGTGGGCGGCGACAGGAGTTATGCCGCGAGTCGAAGCGTGTCCGTCGCCGGCGGCTTTCTTGGGCACAATTTGCGGTTTTTGAGCGGACTGCGGTGCGTGGTGGACCATCGTGTAGGCGTATTCAATGCCAACACCGTAGGCGCCCGCCTGGGGCCGGAGGAGTTTCATAAGCGCGTCGTAATGCTCCTTGTTCTTCCAATCGCGCTGCCATTCAAGTAAGGCACCAATCGTGGTCACCCGCACTGCGCCGGCTTGCACCATGCGCGAAAGGGCTGCGTCTTGTGCGGCAGGTGAAGTTGCGCCGCAGCAATCCTCAACGACATAAACGTTGTAGCTCGCTCCCAGCATTTCAATCGTCGGCCAAGTGATGCAAACCTCGGTCCAGAGGCCGGTCATGATGATGTTCTTGCGCCCGGTGGCCTCGATGGCTTTGCGGAAGTCCATGGAGTCCCACGAGTTCATCGAGCTGCGTTCTATCACGGGTTGGCCCGGAAAAATGTCCAACAACTGCGGCCAGACATAACCACTGAAGGATTCGGTTTCCACAGAAGTGAGCACCGTGGGCACCTTGAATTCCTTGGCGACTTTGGCCAACAAGGTTACGTTGTTGATCATCGTGGCGCGATCTGCGCTGGCAACGCCGAAGAGCATCTGCGGCTGAAAGTCGATGAATACAATTGCAGAATCTTCGGCCGTGTAGGGTTTGTGGTATTGATTCATGTTATGTTTTCTTTCTATGTGTTTGTTTGTTTAAAGGAGGTCGAACAAAAGACAATACGCGCCTTTTTCCCTTGTAGCCCGCACCTCGATATTTCCTTTCTGTGTCTCTGTTGGCAGTTATTTTTTCGATTTCACAAGATCGGCTGCCGACGCTCCTTCGAGCGACAGCCCGTAGCCAACCTCTCGCACGATGCGCTCTTTCAAAGGCTGGATGAAATGGACACGCGTATTGCGGCGCGTCACTTCAGGAGCCTTCAAGTATAATTCGCCCAGCTCCCGCGCCCGACTGAGAGCCTTTCCTTTCGCGACCACCTCAGCAACCACTCCCCATTCGTGCGCAATCCGCGCGGTCAATGGCTGTGGGTTAAGCAGGAACGCCTCTGCTCGTCCCGGTCCAGCGCGATAACTCCAGGTGGTAAAGACTCCGTCACCGGGCGCAACGCCCACAGCGAAGTGGGCCACATCCTGGAAGGTCGCACTATCCGCCGCCACAATGACGCTGGCCAGTAGCGCGTAGTCTGAGTGAACATGGGCACGTCCCTCGATAGCCGCGATGACCGGCACGCGTATGTTGGCTATATTCTCCAAAACCTGAACGCCTTCGTCGTGAACTTGGCTCCAAACGCCGGGATCGGAGGCATCGCCGAAGGAGGACCACTCGACATCAGTAATAAACTCCCCACCAGCGCCCGTGAGGATTACGATTTTGTTTGCTCGATCTTGCGCAATTCGGTAGAAGGCATCGACAAATTCCGTGTGAGATCGCGCGGTCATAATGAATGGCCCGCCGTCGCTGTGGAATTGAACGACAAGTATGCCTTTGGCGTCGCGCGTCAGCTTCAGATTGCCATAGGCGGCGAAGTAGTCATCTTGAGTTGCCTTCATTGCGTTTTCCTTTCTTTGTTCGAACCACTACCGAACATCTTCATTGGTTTATGCGTGTAAAACATGTTCCTCAGGCCAGTGGACCCGGAGCCAATCACACGCCCCGACGATGTGAGTATTGCTAGATCAATGCCAACATGGTCGAAGGAAGCTTGCGCCTTGAAATTGGTCCGTTAACCCAATGGAACCGGCCGTCTTTTCCGCCAATTCAAGGGCATTTTGGAAGACAGCCACAAGAGCGGTGCTGGGAACCGACGCGAATTGATCTCGAAGCGATGAAATTAAAAATCGCGAAAATCACGAAATCGCGAAGAGCCGCAAATCAAGTCGAAGCGGTGGCAGAACGGAAGGGAGACGGCTTCAAAGTTCACCTTCGACAATCTCATTTGATCATCCGGCCTGGCCCAAAGCTTCCAGCCGCGCGGCCTGTTCCAGACGGTCCACATCGAAGGCGGCTTCCGGCGCGGGAATGCGTGACAGGTTGTTGTTATGTTTGACAATGATTTTGCGGGCGCCCTGGTCTCCCGCCAACCCGGCCAGTTCGGGAAAATATTTTCGGCTGAAGAGAGCGGGGACTCCGAGCGTTTCCACATACTCGCAGGCGACGATGCCCCGGTTCTCCGTGCGGTGGACTTTGACGAGTTGGTCCAGCGTCGCGGCGGTGATCAAAGGTTGATCGCAAAGCATGATGACTACGGAGTCTGGCTCGTGTGCCTCCGATGTCACCGTGCCAAGTCCGGCACGGATGGACGAAGCCATGCCCTCGGCCCACGCCGGATTCAGGGTGACGGTGACGGGCAGCGCGATTAACTCGCTTCTCAGCTGTTCTACGCCAGCGCCCAGAACCACCACCACCGGACGACAAACCGACGCCAGAGCAGTCTCGGCGGCGTGACGCAGCAGGCTTCGTCCGCGGAACGGCAGCAGTTGTTTGGGCTGGCCCAGGCGGGTTGATGCGCCCGCGGCGAGAATGCTGAGAGCGGTTCCCGCGGGGCTTGGCGGGTTCGAGTTTTTAGTGGGTTGGCGCATGGATCGGCCCCTTTTTTTCGCGCAGCAAACCGCCGGGGCGACCAGCGATAACAGCCTGGATTTCCGCGAGAATCGACAGCGCAATTTGTTCTGGGTTCTCCGCCCCGATGTCCAAACCGACCGGGTTGTGAATTTTTCGCAGCAGATCCTCGCTCGTCTCCAATCCCGCCTCTTGCAATTCCTGCAACATTTTGAGGGTGCGCGCCCTTGGCCCCATCATACCGAGGTAGCGCAAATTCAGCGGCAGCACGGCTTGGAGAAAACCGAAATCCGTCAAATAATTGTGCGACATGATGACGGCCGCAGTGCGCTGGTTTAGCCCGAGCGTGGCAATTTCCTCCGGCCGGACCACTACCACGGCGTCTGCCTCCGGGAACCGGGCAGCCTGCGCATAAGCCGGACGGGCATCCGCCACGGTCACATGAAAACCAACCTCCTTGGCCAGGCGAAGCAGGGGATGCGCGTCGTATCCAGCCCCAAAAATCACCATTGGTGCCGGAGAGTGCATCACCTCCACAAATACTTCGACCTCGCCGCCGGGCAGTTCGAATTCCATTGTCCTGGAACGGTTCGACGAAAGTGCTTCGACCGTGGCGGCGTTTATTTTGGCACGCAGACCTTCGTCGTCCAGGCGTCCCGACACTTTGCCATCCGAGTCCAACATCCAGCGGTCGCCCAACCGGACTTGAACATCGCCTCGGATTTGAAAGACCGTGGCTACCGCGCCGGAATGCCGCCGGTGGAAAATATTTCCGATGAAGCGAATCAATTCCTCCGCCGCCGAACCGGGCCGCAGCGGTTCCACCAGAATATGCACGGCCCCCTTGCATCCCAGGCCCACGCCAAAAATGATGTCCTCCTCCGCCGAAGTGTCGTACGTCACCAGGATGCTTTCCCCCTTCCGGGCGGCAACCTGCCCCTTCTCGATTAAATCGCGCTCCAGACAGCCGCCGCTGACGGAGCCAGCCGACCCGCCATCTTCCAATATCAACATCCGCGCGCCGGGACGGCGGTAAGTGGAACCGGAAGCCTTGACCAATGTGGCCAGCGCCAGCGCGTTCTCCGGGTGGAGCGAGCAAATGCTGAGAATAGCGGCGAGTTCTTTCACGGACTGTTCCCGATGCCTTTGCCGCTAGACCTTCAGTCCATCCGGCGCCGTCGGCATCGAGCGCCGGCGGCTCCGCTGCCCAGCACAAGGAGGCCGTATTCTTCTGGTTGCGAAGCTGTTCCTATCATAAGATATTGGATTTTCTTTGTGGTGTGTTCTAGCTCAAACTTCCTTGATCTCTAACGCCTGTTTACGTTCTGCATACGAAACCTGAAAACTGGTGTTTTCGGGCAATAGGGAGTCAGGAGAAGTTTTCAAGCTCATGACATTTTCCTTTGTTAGGAGCGCAACCAATTGTGAAGGACCCGCGTCATGATTGGCATGATGGCCCAGGTCAGGAGCGCGATCATGCAGCCATTAAAGACCGCAGTCCTCAGAAGAAAATTCCACGGCAAAATTGCCGGGCCAAGAGTCACATTCAGAACTGTGACGACCGGCAAGACCCCCAAGAATGTAGCGATGAACATTTTCCATCGGGGTGGTGGACTCGATGAGCGAAACCACGCTTCGAGTCCATGCAATTCGCGATGGACCCGTTCGCCTTCTGTCAACGTTCTCACCTTCGCCTCCCAAGCTTTGAACATTTCGGACTCGAAGAATGCGTCACGTGCTTTCTCGTCGGCGAACGTCCGCAGGAGGCCGAATTCGCGAGAGTTTGAGCCAGGCGGCGGTGTGAGCATGTCGGCTCCCAAAACGCCGTCCTGGGAAAATGACTTTTGGAAAAAATCCAGCAAAGCCTTTTGGAACTCGCCTTCGCGACCAATTTTAACACGACGAGTGATCACGACGTGAATTGGCATAAATCAGCTTCTCCCGTTAAGGACCTTGATGACGTAACTGGCGATGGCCGACGGTTATTTATTATGATAGCGATAAGTTGTCCTTTCTTTAATTTGATCTATTCACAATAGCTTCTCGATCGTGATCGGCAGATCGCGCACTCGCTTGCCGGTCGCGTGATAGACGGCATTACCGATTGCTGGCGCAACCGATACCGCGGTAAGTTCGCCCAGGCCCTTGGCGCCTATTGGGCTCGCTTCGCCGTCGAACTGACCAACGAAGACAACGTCAAGCTTTGGAACGTCTGCCGAAGTCGGCACGAGGTAGCCGGAATAGTTTCGGTGGAGGAATCGACCCAGCGCGGGGTCAGTTTCGGACTGTTCAAGCAGGGCTTGTCCGATACCCCAAATGATTCCCCCGATGGCTTGGCTGCGCGCTGTCTTTGGATTGATGACTTGGCCGCAGTCGTAGGCTCCAACAAATCTGCTCAGGCGCACGAGACCGAAATCGGGATCGACGATTACTTCGGCAAACACCGCAGAAAAGCTAAAAACCGCCTTCGGTCCTTCCGGGCTTGGGTCGTAGTTTCCGTCGGCCGTCAACGAAGGAAGGTTGTTTCGTGCCAATAGCTCGACATAGCTGATCTCCAGATTCTTTTTCGCAAGCACAAGGCTGCCATTTCTGACGATCACCTCGTCAACATTAGCATCGCCGAAAAGCGCACCACGCCCGGAGCGAGCCAGTTCGATTGCTTTATCACGCGCAGCCTTTGCCGCCAGCATAACGGACGCGCCGGCGTTAGCCATTGTAGCTGAGCCGATACTTGCGTGCGACTGAGGTAACCTTGTGTCACCAATCCGCACGGTCAGGTGTAGGTGCCGGTACCTATCTCATGCGTTCCCAGCTCAACCAACGCTGAACCATCTCTGTTCAACGTGACTCGCGCACGTCCAGGCCAGCGCCAATGGGTGTAGATTGCACTTGCCATGCCTTGCCCAAGAAGATAACGACCGCGGCGCATTGAGCCCGGCTCTTGTGTCCGCTTTTCCCAGCCGAATCGCGCCGCCCCTTCTATCAGGCACTTGCGCATTGCGCGCGAAGAGAATGGGCGGCCGGTGTCTGGATCGTTCTCAGTATCGTTGAGCAAGCGCAACTGAACCGGATCGACACCTGTGGCATACGCGAGTTCGTCCATCGCGCTTTCGAGCGCAAAATGTCCGAGCGCCTCATGGGGGGCGCGGAGCGCTGTCGGAGTGTTTCGGTTGACGTGGACGATTTTATGATTTGTGGCGATGCCGCCAGTGGCGCTCCACAGGGAGCGCGCGCAAAGGGCTGCATACTCGATGTAGTTGTCGGACACGGCGGTCGGCGAAATGCTGTCGTGGCGGATGCCGTTCAGCCTGCCTTCCGTAGTGGCACCTAGCGCGATTGTCTGCACACTCGCGGCCTGGTGGCCCACCATTGAATACATTTGCGCGCGTGTGAGCTGGAAGCGCACCGGCCGCTTAAGCGCCTTTGCGGCGAGAATCGTCAGGAGGGTGTGTGGCCACACATAAGCCTTGCCGCCGAAACCTCCGCCGAGGAACTGCGACACGACGTAATGGCAGTCGTTGCGTGCGGTTCCATTTGATTGTGGTGGCGATCTGAAGTGCTGTATATCTGCTTGATTCTAACAGGGCTCGTCGCAATTGCCGCATCGGCGTCTCCGACTGACGACGAGACGGGCCACAGGAATTGCGGAGGCTGAACGGCGTCCTTCAGCGTCTGCGAACCGAACACCACTGGGGGCTGAACTTCGTATTCAGTCCTGACCAGCGTGCCGGCACAGGCTGCCTGGGCAAGCGTTTCGGCGACAACCAAAGCAATCGGCTGGTCGGCGTAGAGGATTTTGTCGTCCTGAAGGGGCAGATATGACTGCCCGTGCGGATGGAGGTGACTCCAAGGTTTTGGTGTCGGATTCATGCGCGGCATATTGCGATGCGTGAATACGGCGAGCACGCCAGGAGCTTTTTCGGCGGCAGTGGTGTCGATCGCAGTTGTCCGGCCGTGAGCTATCGAACTTGAGACAATCGAGGCGTGAACCGCGCCTTGGATCGAAATGTCTGCTGTATAGCGTGCTGCGCCAGTCACCTTAAGGCGTCCGTCGAAACGTGAGAGAGGTTGTCCGACTGCATTCATGCGCGTGCTCCTGCGATTTGCACCGCGCGGAGTGCGACGCGCTGAGCAAGCTCAATCTTAAAGGTATTGTGTGCGAGCGGGCGAGCATCTACAAACGACGTGGCGATCGCTGTTCTGAGTGCCTGGACATCATCGAGCGATACACCCCGCAG